>CALXSZ010000152.1 GCA_944391275.1 uncultured Syntrophomonadaceae bacterium | reverse complement strand
TGCTTCACAAACGGTTTCAAGCGTGGAAGCAGGACAATGTATTTTAATGGATGGGCGCAGTATTTATCTAGGAAATAAAAACTTGATTGGGTATCAGCAAGGAGAGTCTTTTGATACGGTGGAGACGATCTCTGCCGGCATTCAAATTTATTGGACAAACGATACAGTCTATGCCGTTGGCAATCAATGGGTGGAAGAAGGCGTACAGTTTCTTTCGGATGATTATGGTGTCTTGATTACTTCGATCAATAGTTTAGCTCGAAACGGTGGATATTATATTAATCAAGAATGGCTGGAAAGCCAGCAGGGAAATTTATCCTACAACAAAGAAGTTCGCAGTATTGTACAAATCCCTGATGGCGCTGGAATTCGAGCGACGATTAATCCGGTTTCACAAACCCTCTATCAAGTTCGTATGGAGGGAAAAGAAGCGCATGGAAAAATTGCTTGGATAGATTATGCGAACAATCAACTTTTTTTACAGGGAGAGACGTCGCCGTATTATATTGTAGCGACCACGGCAGTTTGCTATACGGATACCCTCGTTGAGGGAACCCCGGAAAACCGTCCATTTGGCTATATGGATCGCCCGAATGTTGAACAACTTCTTCCTGGAATGCAGGTCCAATTGTTGATTGACGAAAAAACACGTCAGGTTTATGCGATTCAAGCGGAGCGGCCTACCGTTTTTGCACAGATTACATCCATTGATTTGACAGCCGGAACTATAACGTTAAGCGAAGGGGGGACGTATCATTTTAACTCTCAGATCCGAATCGATCATCATGGCGAAATGATTTTACCTTCGGCATTAGAAATAGGACAATGGGTTGGAGGGATTACCCGAGAGACTGGAAATGGTGGGCAGGAAGTGATTTTTCTGCAAATTATGGATAAAGTTATTTGGGGAGAAATTCTATATTTTGGCGAATCCTCACAAACAATCTATTTGTTGGATCAAAAAAATCAGTTTCAGGATTTTAAATTTAATGAAAACACACTGGTCATGCGTGGCCGTGCAGAAATTGGATTCGACGCCATTGATGAAGGCGCATGGGTGCGCATAGTGTTAAATGAAGAGGCGCAATGCATTGAGCGAATGGATATCGCTTCAGGGGTTAGGGAAGAGGATACGGTTTTGGCTGAATACTATCCTATGCAAAATCTGATGCAATTTACCAATGACGCGCAATATCCAGTGCAAGATACAACTTTATTTGTTCGCGAAGGAATGGTGGTTTCTGCTGAAAATCTCTTGAAAGGCGAAGCTGTAAAATTAACGGTTTTGCCAGGAAATAGCCGCAGCGATATGTATTTAGCACGAGTCGAGATTCAGTCGAATGCCGGGCAGGGCCAATTATTTTCCGATTTGGAGGCGCATTATTTAGAAGATAAAATTGTGCTGGTTGGAAAGAGCAGTGGGAGCGTGATTCAAATTTACCGAACGGACGGAACCATGCAGCAACTCCAAACAGAAAGTACGGGTGCTTTTGCTGTTTTGCTGGAACGTCAGGAAAATGAAGAAACCTTGGTGGTGAGCGCGCAAAATATTGCCCAAGGAGAGGTTGATATTCGCAAAATTGAAATTGGCAATTTAGAGATTGAACCGGCAACTCAGCAGGAATTTACAGACATTGCAGGAAGTCCATACAGGAAAGAAATTTTAGCTTTGAGAGATCAGGGGATTTTAAATGGATATACGGATGGAACTTTTCATCCCAATGACCCGATTAATCGGATGGCTTTTTTAACTTTATTGGTAAGAGCTACGGGAGAGGTAGATATTTCGCTGGAGGGTGTGAATTCTTTCAAAGATTTGGAGGATATCCCGTGGTGGGGATTAAGTACCGTAAGCACAATTTGGCAACGTGGATGGAGCAGAGGTTTTGAAGATCAATGTATTCATCCCAATTCCCTTCTGCGAGCCAAGGATGTGCAAACTTTGCTTTTGAATTGCGAAGGGGGAAAGGATGTAGAACTTCCGACGATTCAGGGAACTTATGTGACGCGGGCAGAGGCTGCAACGATTATTTATCGATTACTTAATCCATCTTAAAAGAGTATAAAAAAACCTTTACACAAAAAACTTGTGTAAAGGTTTTTTTATGCTGCCAATTGAATCCAAATGACGACGGTTTCATATTGAACATCTTCTTGCGCTGCGTTCATACGTTGTTCAACTTCTGCAAGTTGCGTTTGTAACTGCATAGAAACCTCTTCGGATGTGGAAGCATTTAGTTGAGTTTGGAGCTGCAAATATTCTTCCATCAATTGACTATATAATGATGTTTTAAAATCTTGTTCTTGGCTTAGTACAAAACCGGATGACGTAATGGAAACAATAAAACTATCTGCTTGACTGCGAGGAACTTTAACTGTAAAAATCTCGCAATTTGAATCGGATGAAACGGTTGTATCTGTAATTTTGCCTTCGAAATCCGCTACAAGCGTTTCCAACTGAAGGACGGCCGCTTCAACGTCTGTAAAAGACATTTTCAATAAGGTCGAACGCACTTCATCATCTTGATTTAGGAGAATCAAGTTGCTCGGAGATTGCGTTGATTGCGTTTCAGCTGGCGTATAACCTGTTGAAGTATTCGTTTCCGATTCTAAAGCAGATGAAAAAGGCGTTGCATCTTCCGAGGTTGCTGACGTTTCCTTTTCTACCACTGTCGGAGGTTCTGACTCTGGCGCCTGGACAGGAACGGAATCTGTGGGTTCTTCTTCCGAAATGTTTGAAGAAACATTTTCCATTGGAGCCGTTTGTTCTATAGAAGAAGATGTTTCTGTTTTTTCAGCAGAATTGGTCGATAAAGTCGTACCTTCTACTTGGGAAACAGGCTGTTCCTGCGCAACGCGCGTCAAAGATGAATCATCTGGTATCAAAGTGGGAACCCCCACGACTGTAACGGCTAAGATCATAGCAGCAGCAATACCACTCCAAAAATGACGTGGACGCAACGATAAAATTTTTGTTTTTTCTATTTTTTTCACAGCAGGAGCTTCTGAGAAATTCGATGCGGCAGTTTCAGAACGTAGCTGTTCCATGATACGCGCTGAAAGACCGGATGGAGCTTGGAAAATAGACCTCCCCATCTGATGCAACATCCAAGCATTATGCTGCAATGCCTCCAATTCTTTCGAACAGGAATCACAATGCGCAATATGCAGATTTACGGCCCTTCGTTCTGCTTCCGTTAAAATACCGTCATCGATATAAAAAGGAAGAAGATCCTGAATATATTTACAATCTTCCATCATCATATCTCGCTTTCTATAGGTAATCATGCTGTTTACACAGCCAATCTTCATGTTCTCCGATTCAATAAATTTCATACGTAAAATTAAAGAATGGATTGAACATCCGCTTCTATGAGGAGTTTTCGTAAAAGTTTGCGTCCCCGACTAATACGAGACTTTACAGTACCCAAAGAACAAGAAACCATCTCAGCGATTTCTTCGTAACTATACCCTTCTAAATCTCTTAAGACGACGACCACTTTGAATTCTTCCGGCAATTTTGCTAAAGCGGATTGCACAATAAATGCACGTTCGGAAGCTTCAACCAAATCTTGAGGAGAATTTTCCGTTGTAATAAACTCCCGAGTAATTTCTCCATCTCCTGTTGATACCGGTTCATCATAAGAAATCAATGTGACTTTATTATTTTTACGGAAACGATTAATCCATAAATTCACAGCAATTCGATGAAGCCATGTACCAAAATCAGAATCTCCTCGAAAAGATGTAATTTTCCGGAAAGCCTGAATAAAAACATCTTGCGCTAAATCTTGTGCGTCATGAGAGTTTCCCGTCAAATGCAGACAATGCGTATAGACGCGATCCTGATATAACATGACTAACTTCTCAAAAGCGGACAAATCGCCCTCTTTTGAGGAAAGAATCAGTTCTTCTGTTGTTTCCATCCAAACACTTCCTGAGCAAAGCAGTTTTATACCGCTTAGTAATTAGACAACAAGAAAGAGCGAAAAGTTCCCTCTTCTTATGTGATTTCAAAAAATTTCCGCTGAATTATTCTTTAAAAAGCTTATGCATAATGAAATGATTCGTGCAAAAAGAAAATCTCCATTTTTTGGGATCAAAAAATAAAAAATAATTGAATTAAATTAAATGTAGTATAACATAAAAACAAAAAAACGAAAAGCAGATAACAAATTAGAAAAAAGTTTGAAAAAATTCTTCAAAAACTCTAAAAACTCAAAAATGAACGACAGGGTCGGATACTTGACAATCCATATGAGAAAAATTACAATAAAAAGAGTTTCGGTATGCTTAAAGCAAAAAAGGAGAAAATAATGGCAAAGCGTAAGGGCGTGAAATCGGTTGTAGAAAATCGCAAAGCCCGGCATGAATATCATATTAAAGATACGTATGAAGCGGGGCTGGTTTTAGCGGGGACGGAAGTAAAGTCTTTGCGAATGGGCAAAGGCAATTTGCAAGACGCCTATGTTCAAATTAAAAATGGGGAAGCATGGATTTTTCATTTTCATATTAGCCCTTATGAGCAGGGAAACCGCTTTAATCAAGACCCGATGCGCTTAAAGAAACTATTGCTGCATCGCCGAGAAATTGACAAGTTGTTAGGCGTCCAAAAAGAATCCGGTTTTACCTTGATTCCCTTAAGAGTTTATTTTAAAGATGGCTTGGCAAAAGTGGAAGTAGCCGTTGCGATCGGGAAAAAATTATACGATAAACGGAATGATATGGCAGAAAAAGATGTGAAGCGCCATTTAGAACGGGTGATGAAAGACCGGAATCAAGCATGGTAAGGGATTCTGGATGTGTTATGACAGCGGGTTAGTAAAAAAGGGGGCGTACTGGTTTCGACGGGGGAAAAGATGGATAAGTAAGCGAGCCGAGTTGTCGCCAACATCGTAAAAAAGGCGAGAAATAAAAGTAACTGCAAACGATAAGTTTGAATTAGCAGCTGCTTAATGCTGCTCGTCCGCTCAGGTTTCCTCACGGCCTGATGTCGGGCGTCACTTTGTGAGGGTACCTCTTTTTCTTGCTCTTCAGGAGAAAAAGGGGGAAATGAACTGGAGATAGCTTTTAACCGTCTGTTTGTGGACCGTTGAAGGGCGAAACCAAACACAAACTGCGCTCGAAGAAAGCTTATTGGTCTTTCCTTCGGACAGGAGTTCGATTCTCCTCGCCTCCACCAAAAGAGTATGAACCGAACCGATTGGTAACTTCCTAATCGGTTCGGTATTTTTGTTTTTATCAACAGTATCATGCATCCCTGTAAATGGATGCATTAAAGAAAAATACGCTGAGAGGACATTGCCATACGTTTTTGTGTTTTTCTGTGTTGAATGCTGAGAGAACTTTTGGCGTATATAATTTGATAGACGTTGCGCCTATCTTTTGCAAGGGAAAAGTAGGCGCCTAAACATAGATCGAAACGTCAGACAAAGAAGATCAATGTGTCTAAAATGAAAACAGGGATTAAACAGGTGAGGGACCAGGCCATGTACCCAAAGAAACTAGGCATTTTAATGCCATTTTCTTCCGCAATTGAGCGGACCATAAAGTTCGGAGCGTTACCAATATAGGTATTGGCTCCAATAAACACCGACCCTGCGGAAATAGCCATTAAAATGGTTTCCGGAATTACACCTACCGAAGTGGCCACCCCGACGGTTTCTCCTAAGGCTCCGGCGGTTGTTAAAAAGACTAAATACGTGGGTGCGTTGTCTAAAAAACTGGACAACATACCCGTACACCAGAAAAAGTGCTCAGCGTCCGTTATACCTAGAGAAGCGCCGCGCGCCTTTAGAATCGCTAAAGCGGGGATCATGGTAATGAATATCCCAACGAAAAGGACGGCGACCTCGTGGATTGGACCCCACGTGAATTGATTTTCCTTACGAATTTTTGTAGCCGTTGTCTTTAAGGAAAGAAAAGCGGCGATCAAAATGATCAAGATTTCCAAAATGCTGTTATATGGAAAAATCACTCCGGCAATGGGAATGCCGTGTAATTCGCCCGTTACTTGATCGGCGAAGAAAGGGAATTTGACAACGGCGCCGTTTAAGATCACTGCGCCAATAATCATTAAAAGAAAGATTAAATTGTGTAATCCCTCGATTTTTAAGGGTTCTTTGGGAGCGTCTGGGTCAACGGGGCTGCGACCTTCTGCGAGTTCTTGTTTATGATAGCGGTGGTCCAATATGAAGAAGATCGTTAATAAAATAACCGTATTAAGCATCATAATGGGGAAAAGACGCATGGTCCAAAAGAAAGGGACATGGCGCAAAAAGCCTAATAATAAAGGCGGATCGCCGACCGGCGTCAAACAACCGCCGATATTAGAAACAAGAAAGATGAAAAAGATGACGACATGCGCCTTCTTCTGACGCCAATGATTCGCTTTAATTAAAGGACGAATCATTAACATGCTGGATCCAGTTGTTCCGATCCAGCTGGAAAGCAATGTCCCAATAAAAAGGAGCAGTGTGTTCATTTTAGGCGTGCCGGCAAGAGTTCCTTTTAAATGGATTCCTCCGGCAACGGCGAATAATCCAAACAATAAAACGATAAAAGGAATATAATCCAGAAAAACAATTTCGACCAATTGGTAAACCGTTTCGCCAAGTCCAAAAGCGATACAAAATGGAACCAGGAAAATCATGGACCATAAAGCGGCGACTTTCGGCTGATTTTTTTCCCACCAATGCGGAGCAATGAGCGGGAAAATGGCAATGGATAACAACATTCCCACAAAAGGAAGAATACTCCAAATAGGAAGAAGCTCGCCTAAATTACTGTGTTCAGCTGCGAAAGCGGTACTGGGAAAAAGGAATAAGATAGATATAGCAAAAAAAATGATGTACAAATGCCGTTTCATAAAATTTCTCCTTTCTCAAAAATATATGGATGATAGGAACAGGTTTATGACTGGAGAAGCGATCTAAAAAAGTATAAAAAATGATTGTTTGCGTTTCGTGATCGCTTTGTGAAAAACAAATGATGAACAAAATATCATAGATTCCATACTATGTTGTAATAGTTTCCTCACTATATTATAATATTTTTTTCATGGAAAGCAAGAAAGAAAAAGGTATTTTAGGGAAAAGAAGACGAAGAAATGAGAAAAAAAGAAAATTGCAGAAAATCTCCATATCTCTCATAGAATCACTAAAAAGAGACTTGGGAGCCTATAAATCAAAAACTTTTCGTTTGTCAATCCGTTGTTTAAGATAGGAATGTCCTAAAAAGTCGATATAGGCTAAATCCTATCCAATAATTCTTTTAGGACTATAAAAAAAGAGGATGAATTCTATACAATAGAGTGAGTTTTTTTAAAATGTGTTACACAAAAGAAGCCTAGAACGAGAAAAAGTGATACATATTCCGAAAAACAAAACCTGTTTCATGAAATAAAGATAAATATTGACGCGAAATGGAATATACTTTATACTAAATGTAAACATCTTGCAAAGTTTCGATAAGATTCGGCAATATGCCAAGATGATTGTTGGAAGAATCGAGAATCCTCCAATAGGTGCGAAAGCGAATGGGTGCGAAAGCGCCGGAATATGGGTGGAGAAGGAGAAGGAAAACGCGATGGAAAGAAAATTAAAGACAATGGACGGCAATAACGCGGCGGCCCATGTAGCCTATGCGTTTACCGAAGTTGCGGGGATTTACCCGATTACCCCGTCATCGGTTATGGCCGAATTCGTGGATGAATGGTCTGCAAAAGGACGGAAAAATATTTTTGGGCAACCGGTGAGAGTATTGGAAATGCAGTCGGAAGGCGGCGCAGCCGGAGCGGTGCATGGTTCACTGGTGACCGGAGCGCTGACGACAACGTTCACCGCTTCCCAGGGTTTGTTGTTGATGATTGCGAATATGTATAAAGTTGCCGGAGAACGGCTTCCTGGGGTGATTCATGTAGCGGCTCGTACGTTGGCGACTCACGCATTGTCTATTTTTGGGGATCATTCGGATGTGATGGCATGTCGCTCCACCGGTTATGCAATGTTGGCTTCAGTGAATCCGCAGGAAGTTATGGATTTGGGCGCTGTAGCGCATTTAGCTACGATCAAAGGAAGCGTGCCGTTTGTTCATTTCTTTGATGGATTCAGAACTTCACACGAACTCCGTAAGATTGCGGTTTGGGATTATGAAGACTTGGCGTCGATGGTTGATTGGGAGGCGCTGGCGGATTTTCGTCGTCGGGCGAACGTCCCGGATCATCCAGTTTTAATGGGATCGGCACAGAATCCGGATATCTTTTTCCAGGTCCGCGAATCCTGCAATCGTACGTATGAAGCGATTCCGGAAATTGTAGAAGATTATATGCATCAAGTAAACCAAAAATTGGGAACGAATTATCAATTGTTTAATTACTATGGTGCGCAGGACGCCCAATATGTTCTCGTTGCTATGGGGTCCGTTTGTGATACGGCGCAAGAAGTTGTGGATTATCTGAACAAAAAAGGCGAAAAAGTCGGTTTGATTACCGTTCATTTATATCGTCCGTTCAGCGCCAAGCATCTGATTGCGGCGCTGCCGGATACGGTTGAAAAAATTGCTGTTTTGGATCGAACCAAAGAACCCGGTGCGACCGGTGAACCGTTATATCTAGATGTTGTCAATGCGCTGCATGACAGCCAATTTAAAAATGTTGTTATTGTGGGCGGACGTTATGGTTTGAGCTCCAAAGATACAACGCCGGGGGCGGTTTTATCAGCTTTTCGTAATCTTCAGCAGGAAAATCCGAAAAATTCCTTTACCATTAGCATCATAGATGATGTGACCAACTTATCTTTGCCGATTACGGAAGAACCGGATGTGGCGGCGCCAGGTACCGTTGCGTGCAAGTTCTGGGGATTGGGGTCGGACGGAACGGTAGGAGCCAATAAAAACTCGATTAAAATCATCGGGGATCATACTGATCTGAAAGTACAGGCGTATTTCCAATACGATTCCAAAAAGTCCGGGGGTGTGACGATCTCGCATTTGCGGTTTTCGCCAGAAGAAATCCGGTCGACGTATTATGTTTCGCGGGCGGATTTCGTAGCCTGTCATCAGGACAGCTATATGCAAAAATACGAAATTGTACAGGATATTAAACCCGGGGGAACGTTCCTCTTGAGCAGCTCCTGTGATACCGCGGAAGGATTGGCGAAAAAACTTCCGGCCAAAGTTTTACGCTACATCGCGCAAAATCAAATTAAATTCTATGTTTGCGATGCGGTCCGTATTGCAAAAGAATTGGGATTGGGCAATCGGACGAATATGATTTTACAGGCGGCTTTCTTTAAATTAGCAAAAGTGATCCCGATTGAAGATGCCGTTCAATATATGAAAGAAGCGGTCGTTGCCACTTATGGTCGTAAGGGCGAAAAAGTGGTGAATATGAATATTGCCGCCGTAGATGCCGGTTTGGAGAATTTGAAAGAAATTCAAGTGCCGGATTCTTGGGCGACAGCTACCGAAGAAGAAAAATCCGTTCATGTGAAGGGACGTAGCGCGGAATTAATCCGTTATGTTGAAGAGGTGATGGTCCCGGCCAATGCCATGGTAGGCGACCGTTTGCCGGTTTCCGCATTTATTCGAAATGCTGGAAGCGCGCTTCCGCCTGGAACGGCTGCTTATGAAAAACGTGGGATTGCCGTTGACGTGCCGGAATGGATCCCGGAAAATTGTATTCAATGTAACCAATGTGCGTTATGCTGTCCGCATGCGGCCATTCGGCCGTTTGTATTTGACGCGCAGGAAAGAGCCGCGGCCCCGGAGGGAACGGTTACCGTGCCGATGAAAGGAAAAGGCTGTGAAGCGTATCAGTTTGCAATTATTACGTCGCCGTTGGATTGCAATGGGTGTGATATTTGTGTAAACGTTTGCCCGGCCAAAGAAAAAGCGCTGGTATTAAAACCATTGAGCGAGCAACTAAAAGAACAACCGGTTTTTGACTATGCGGTTGCTTCTGTTAGCGAAAAAGACGTGCCATTTGCCGTATCAACCGTTAAAGGTTCGCAGTTTAAAAAGCCCCTATTGGAATTTTCCGGGGCATGCGCGGGATGCGGAGAGGCGCCTTATGCTAAATTGATTACGCAGCTTTTTGGCGAACGGATGCATATCGCCAACGCGACCGGATGCACCTCGATTTGGGGAGGATCCGCGCCATCGACGCCGTACACCGTTAATGCGGAGGGGAAAGGCCCGGCGTGGGCAAACTCTTTGTTCGAGGATAATGCGGAGTTTGGCTTGGGTATGGAAGTGGCGTTTAAACATCGTCGAGCGTTGGTAAAAGAGCAGGCGGCGGAACTGTTGGAAATCGCCAGTGCAGATTTGAAAGCCGCTATTGAGCAATGGCTAGCGGTATATGAGGATGGTGCGGCCACGGAAAAAGCAGCCCCCATTTTAAAAGCGGCTTTAGAAAAAGAAATGTTGGAAAATCCGGTTTATCATGAAAAGCTCCAAGCCCTTTATGATAAGAGTGATTTATTTGTAAAATCCAGCTTCTGGATTTTCGGAGGCGATGGATGGGCTTATGATATTGGATTTGGCGGTTTGGATCATGCGCTGGCGTCGGGAGAGAATATCAACGTGTTTGTATTTGATACCGAAGTATATTCCAATACCGGCGGGCAATCCTCGAAAGCGTCCCAACTGGGGCAGGTCGGACAATTTGCGGCAGCGGGGAAAAATACGAAAAAGAAAGATCTGGCGCAAATCGCAATCAGCTATGGATATGTTTATGTCGCCCAGGTTGCTTTGGGGGCGAATCCGCAACAGATGTTAAAAGCCATTCTGGAGGCGGAAGCGTATGACGGACCTTCTTTGATTATCGCTTATGCGCCTTGTATTAACCATGGACCTAAAATTGGGATGGGAAGATCCATCGAAATTGAAAAACATGCGGTGGCGGCCGGATACTGGAATATCTTCCGTTTTGATCCGCGTTTAGAAGCGGAAGGGAAAAATCCGTTGAGCATTGACCAAAAAGCGCCTTCGGAAAATTATCAGGATTTCCTGATGAGCGAAGTGCGTTATAGCTCGTTGACCCTCTCTTTCCCGGAAAGGGCCGCAGAATTATTTGCCAAATCCGAAGTCAATGCGAAAGAAAAATATGAAAAATTGCAAAAAAAAAAAGAAATGTATGATCAGAAATAACTTTGTCTGAAAAAAGCGAGATCCTTTTTAAGGAAAATTTGTTTTGGCAAATGCTTAGAAAATCTTCTGAAATAGAAATGGACTTTTTAAAAGGGTATTTTATTAAGTAAACACTCCTCCATGTTTTAAGATAAAAACCTCATAAAAAAATTGAAAAATATTCAATGAAAAGGAAAAAGCTGTAGAATTTTTAGACTCTACAGCTTTTTTCTTAAGTCAACGGGCGATTTGACAAAATACGCGACAATTTTTTATAATGAGAAACAATTAAAACGGTTTGTGAAAGGTGAAAAATATGTTGCAGGGAAAATCTGTGCTGCTGGGAGTCACCGGTAGTATTGCCGCCTATAAATCGGCTGCTTTAGCCAGTCAGTTGAAGAAGTTACAGTGTGATGTTCACGTGATTATGACCCACCATGCAACGGAGTTCATTACGCCGCGAACCTTTGAAACATTAACGGGGAATCGGTGCCATGTCGACATGTTCGATGCAACCTTTACGGAGGGGGTGCAGCATATTGAATTGGCCCAACGGGTGGATTTGATTCTCGTGGCGCCGGCTTCGGCAAACGTGATTGCCAAATTGGCGCATGGCTTGGCGGATGATATGTTGACGACAACGATCCTGGCTTCCAAAGCGCCAAAACTGATCGCACCGGCGATGAATACGGGGATGTATGAAAACCCTATCACGCAAGATAACATTTCTGCATTGAGACATTATGGAATGGAAGTGATTGAACCGGCGTCCGGTCTTTTGGCTTGTCGTGACGTGGGGATTGGGAAGATGCCTGAACCGGAGGTTTTGGTTCAATTTGTGCTGAAATATTTGGCTTACGAAAAAGATTTGCAGGGGAAAAAAGTTTTAGTAACCGCCGGACCAACCCAGGAAGCGTTGGATCCGGTGCGGTATTTAACGAATCATTCCAGTGGCAAGATGGGGTATATGTTGGCAAAAGCCTGTATGCTACGCGGAGCGGATGTGACCCTGGTTAGTGGGAAAACAGCGCTGGAGCCGGTTCCGTTTGTCAAAAATGTTTCGGCTGTTTCGGCGGCGGACATGTTCGAAAACGTTAAAGCCTATGCTAAAGACAGCGATATGATCTTTATGACGGCTGCCATTGCGGATTATACGCCGAAAGAAGTTGCGGACAATAAAATAAAAAAAGGGATGAACGGCGAAGGAATGTCGATTGAACTGTGCCGGACCGAGGACATTTTAAAATATCTTGGCGAACGCCGTCAGGAACATCAATTGCTATGTGGATTTTCGATGGAAACGGAGCATGTTTTAGAAAATTCCCGCTCAAAGTTGGAAAGAAAAAATGTGGATATGATTGTAGCCAACAGTTTAAAAGGCGAAGGCGTCGGATTTGCGGCTGATACTAATGAGATTACCATCATTACCAAAGAAGGACATCGGGCTTATCCCAAAAGAAGTAAGGAAGCATTGGCGCATGACATTATTGATGCGGCCTTGGCATTGAAAAAAGGATGCGCTCTGTAAAAAAAATTCGCAGCCATTAAAATAGCGTGTGTAGAATTGAAAAATTGGAAGGTTTTTTAAAGAATTTTTGAGGCCAAAGCCTTTAGCGTCAAGAAGTTCTTGAATGCGCTTTTCTTATAAATAAAGAACGTTCATCTTTTGTCCGACTAAAGTGGAGTTAAAAAAACGCAAAAATTTTTTTCTTGGTAAATTTTATTGTCCTAGATGAGAAAAAAGTGTATTATATAAGTAGATGGCAGTCATAAAAGGAAGCCGTCAAAAGAGTTTCGGTATGTTGGAAGTCAGGATAAGGAGGAATCACTATGGCAAGTCAAAAATTTATCAAGAACAACTATGATAGTGTACCCGCTTATACGCCGCCTGGACATAATGGAACCGTTAACCGCAGATTGGTTGGCCCGTCGTTGGGATCAAAGTATCTAGAAATTATTATTGGCGAAATGGAGCCTTCCGGAGGCGCTGAACCCCATGTGCATGAGAACTTTGAACAATCTATTTATGTATTGGAAGGGAAATTGCATATGTTTACCCCGGAAAGCGATGCGATGTTTGGCCCTGGAGATTTGGTCCTTTTTCCGGCTGGATGCACCCATACGCTGGAGTGTGTGGAGAAGGCAAAATTTTTGGTGATTTATGGGCCGCCAAAAGAAACGGCGGATCAATAAAGATTTTTTGAAAAAGAAAACAACATCGATTTTTGTAATAAGCAGCGCTAAAACTGTGATGCTATGGAGCGAAGTTTTGAGAGAAATAAAATAATAAACCCTGAAAGAGGTTCCGTTTGACGAATCAATGCGGACCTCTTTCGCATTTTTGGAGAGCTGAGGCAAAACGTATTTCGAAATAAGAATTATTTAGAAGTCGCGTGGCTTGTGGCGTTTTAAGCTCGATTCAAACGGGCTGAAGAGACTTTCTCGTTCGCCAAACGATTTCATTAATTGACTCCAAGAGACGGTAGGGAATGAACTGAAGATGTTACGTTTTTAAACGGAGCGTTTTTTTGCTCTGTTCCAATAGCTTAAATAGGCTAAAAATATTGAATAGAGAGAATTTTGTAGAAATATGTTTGGAGAAATGAGCCAAAATTTCGTAAATTCTTGACATTACCGGATTTTTAGTGGTATTGTAATCTTGCGAAGTAAACGAAACGACTCTCTACGATCTTTTTTGCAAAGCAAAGATTTAATGCAAAGGATGAAGGGAGCGTTTTAGAAAACGATGTAGTATGGAAGGAACGTCTTCCCATCTTTAAGGGTGTTTGGCAATGACAAAAAGAAGAATAGGATAAATGGGAAGAAAACATGAAGCGGATCGCATGACGATGAGTGAGAGATGCTTTGAACGGTTCCGTACCAGATTTAAGTAAGTGGATGGATGAAATTTGAATGAAAAAGAGAATTTTCATGTTTCATTTTGCGGAAGAGATTTCTCAATCGGGAAGATTTCGTTCCGTTTGGGCCATGGAGCGACATGAAGTTCCTGTTCTCAGGCAGGAAGATGCTGGAAATCCAGTGTTCTTGTTGGACAGAAAAGGATAGGATGTCGCTGTTTTGTTTTCTGAATGAAAGGATATTTATCCATCCAAACAGGATACCAATTGGAGTCCAAAAGAAAAGTACGATGCGGACAGACGCCAACAGAAGCAATTGGCGTGGCAAGAAAAAATTAAGCGATGGAATAGGAGAGAAAAAGATGGCGCAGAAACTCATTTATACGGGAAAAACCAAAAATGTATTTGAATTGGAAAATGGGAATTATCTGTTGAAATTTAAAGACGATTGTACAGGGAAAGACGGTGTATTTGATCCGGGAGAAAATTCCATCGGACTGACAATTGACGGCGTTGGCGACGTCAATTTACGCATGTCGGCTTATTTTTTTGAAAAACTGAATGCTGCCGGAATTAAAACGCATTTTGTTCGTGCCAATTTGGAAGATACCACTATGGAAGTTTTGCCAGCGAAAGTTTTTGGTAAAGGCTTAGAAGTTATCTGCCGTTACAAAGCCGTTGGAAGTTTCTATCGCCGCTATAGTGAATACATTGAAGAGGGCGCGGATTTACCGGCATACGTGGAAACGACCTTTAAAAATGATGAAAAAGGCGATCCTCTGGTGACCAAAGACGGTTTAATCGCCTTGGGCGTAATGTCTGCGCAGCAATACGACGCTATCAAAGAAATGACGCAGAAGATTACCCGGATTGTAGCCGATGACTTGAAAGAAAAGGGATTAACGCTTTATGATATTAAATTTGAATTTGGTTACAATGCAGAGGGGGAAGTCATCTTGATTGATGAAATTGCTTCCGGAAATATGCGGGTGTACCGTGATGGAATTTATATCGAACCGATGACGCTTTCCGAACTTTTCTTTGCTTAAGGCGTTTTTTCGGATGGAATATGGAATGTAGAACAATACGAAAGCAGGGGGAAAAATGGGAGGCTTTTTCGGCGCTGTGGATCGGCACGATGTGATAGCGGACGTATTTTTTGGAACCGACTATCATTCGCATTTGGGTACGCGTTTAGGTGGGATCGCAGCTTTCGACGAAAAAATCGGTTTGCAAAGAGATATTCATAATATCGAAAATTCACCGTTTCGCACAAAATTTGAACATATTTTTGAAGAAATGCAGGGAAACGCTGCAATCGGATGTATCAGCGATTCCGATCCGCAGCCGCTGTTGATTCGGTCGAAATTGGGAACGTATGCCATTTCTACGGTTGGGATCATTAATAATTCGGACGCCTTGCGCAATCAGTATTTATCTTTTAGCAGCGGACACTTTTCCGCTATGAGCGGAGGGAAAATTAATTCAACGGAACTGGTTGCCGCGTTGATTAATCAGCAAAGCAACTTTACGGAGGGAATCAAGTTTGCCCAAGAGATTATTGACGGAACTTCTTCCATTTTAATTTTGACGGAATCTGGCTCCATTATAGCCGCTCGCGACCGCCTCGGCCGGTTGCCGGTACTGATTGGAAAAGGGGAAGACGGATATTGTGTTTCCTTTGAATCCTTCGTTTGCGACAAACTGGATTATACCGTGGTCAAGGGGCTTGGACCGGGGGAAATTGTGGAAATTACGGCGGACGGTCTTAAACAGCTGGCTCCGCCGAGGGAAGAAATGCGGATTTGTTCCTTCCTTTGGACGTATTATGGCTATCCGACTTCGGATTATGAAGGCGTCAATGTGGAAGCGATGCGTTATCGCAATGGGGAGATTATGGCCCAAAACGACGTCAAAAATGGGCATAATTATGAAATTGATTATGTGGGCGGCGTGCCGGATTCCGGGACGCCCCATGCGATCGGCTATGCTAATCAAAGCGGGTATCGTTTTGCCCGTCCGTTTATTAAATATACGCCGACGTGGTCGCGGAGTTTTACGCCGACGCAGCAAAAAGAACGCAATAAAGTAGCCAAGATGAAACAAATTCCCGTCCATGAACTGATTCAAGGGAAAAATTTGTTGTTGGTTGACGATTCCATCGTTCGCGGAACCCAATTGCGCGAAACCGTCGAATTTCTTTATGCGAATGGAGCAAAATCCGTCCATATGCGCTCAGCTTGTCCGCCGGTCATGTATGGATGCAAGTATCTGAATTTTTCCCGGGCAACGAGCGATTTGGAGCTCATTACGCGGAGCACCATTATGGAGTTAGAAGGCGAAGAAGGTTTTCAGCATTTAGAAGAATATAGTGATTCTTCCACCGAACGCGGGAAGGCGATGCGCAAAGCGATTTGCGATAAATTGCAGTTTGCTTCATTGGATTTTCAATCCTTAGAAGGGATGATCCGGGCAATTGGAATTGAACCTTGCAAATTATGTACGTATTGTTGGAATGGAAGAGAGTAATGTTTAACCATCCGATCGAAAGCATCGGTTGAACCCCTTGGGCGTAAGAAGAAGCGCTTGCTTCGTATGGAATCGCTCGATTAAGCGAAAAATTTAATTTAACCAAACAACCAGGCGAAAAAGAATCCTAGAAGATTTTTTATGCCTGGTTGTTTGGCTTAAAGAGCTTCGATTTGCTTATGA
>CALXSZ010000151.1 GCA_944391275.1 uncultured Syntrophomonadaceae bacterium | reverse complement strand
GTTGGGTTGATCCTAACGCTGGTCTATTTTTTTTTTTTTTTTCAAATATATACGCTTGATTTCACGCGTTTTGACGTAAAAACCTTTTTTCTCCTATTTGGATCTTCTACATTCGCCTCCGCCGCTGTTATGGTGCCCGGCATTCACCCGCAAGATATGATCCATCTGTTTCATGCGGACCTCCTTTACCAAATGATTGGAACCGATCATGAAATTTTTTTCCTGTTCCCCATTTTATGCGGATGCGTTCTGGGGTTTGTTGGAACAGCTTGGCTTTTCGTGACGGCCTTCGCGCGACGCCCACAGTTGGCTTATGCACTTCTTTTTGCTTGTTTTACCGGTTGTATTCCAACTTTGGTCAGCGGCTGGAGCGCGACTGAAAACAAAGCCATTTGTTTATTACTGACGGCAGTAGGCGCTTTTTTCGCCTATTGGAGTTCTTCTCGTCTCAATATTGCCCCAAAAGATATGGTTTTTGCCGACCGGGAAATTCAAGTAAAAGAATATCACATTCCAGATTATGAAGAAAAAACCCAAGAGTAAAATTTCCCAAAAAAAGAGCGGATGGTAAATCATCCGCTCTTTTTTTATTCGGAGCAAATTTCTATTTAAATTCCTCTACGTTATACTTCTTCGCACTTTACTTAAAAATTCCTTTTTTTTCCAAAACTATTTTTCATTTCTCTATTTGAAAAATTTATATTTACCAGAAAGCATGCCGTTCTTTTTTAGATATTTCAAAAAATTTTCCCATTGACAAAGAAGAAAAAATTTTCTAAAATAATATTAGTAATTATTATTGATAGGAGAAAGTATTATGTTGAAAGATTTAAAATTTTATCATTGCACACATTGTCACAAAGTCGTGGAAGTGGTCGATGACGGAAAAGGCACATTAGTTTGCTGCAACGAAGAAATGGAACATTTGGTTGCGAATACACGGGACGCCGCTTCGGAAAAACATGTCCCCGTCATTCAACGCAAAGACGGTAAAATTGAAGTAAAAGTCGGTTCCACCGCCCATCCTATGACAGAAGAACATCTGATCGAATGGGTGATCCTGGTATCCGAAGATGCGATTCAACGAGTTGAACTGAAACCCAATATGGAACCTAAAGCAATATTTGCGGATGTAAACGGTCCGGTGGCCGCTTATGAATATTGCAATTTACACGGTCTATGGAAAGCCGAGGCATAAGGACTCTTTCTTAGATATCTTTGCAAAAAAATTGAATTCGAACCAGAAAATCCTCCCGAAATCAAATATATGATACCTTTATCTTCTTGCGATAAATACCCAGAAGCATATTCCTAAAAAGGAATATGCTTTTTTATTGAGCAACAAAACGCCTCACTTTCCTTCGGTAAAATAGGCAATCCCTACGGCTCCCGCCCCCACATGCGCCGCTATAATAGGCGTAATATCCGCTAATTCGGGATCAATTCCCAGTCCATCATGCAGCGTCTGCCAAACGCGCTTTCCCCGTTCCAAAACATGAGAATAGTGCACGACAACATGTTTTAATCCCCATTTTTGGGCGTCTTTAGCTAAAATGCGGAACATTGCTTCTTCTGCGGCTTTATTGCCTCGACATTTCTTCAAAACCGCTATTTTCCCTTCTTGTAAATGCAACAGCGGTTTAATTTCTAAAATAGAACCAAGTAAAGCCGCAGCGCTCCCGATTCTTCCACCTTTTTTCAAGTTTTCCAATGTAGCGGGCGTAAACATAATATGCGCATTTCGCAGTAGATTGCGCGTAAGTTCAATAATTTCATCAAAAGATTTTTGCTCCGCGGCTGCTTGGGCGGCTTGGCGCACCGGATATCCCAAAGCCATGCACCCCATCCGAGAATCTATAATTTCTACACGGGCCTGCGGATACATTTCCTTCAATTCTTCCCAAACCATACAAGCCAAGCGGTATGGTCCGGTTAGTTCACTGGAAATAAAAATACCAATGATATCATGTCCTTCTTTTAGAAGTTGTTCAAAGATTTCGTACACCTTTAAATAAGTGGGCTGAGACGTCGCAGGAAGAACCGGGCTGGACGCCATCCTTTCATAAAATTGTTCAAGGTCCATCTCATTTTCCGCGAATACTTCATCTTCGAAACGGAGATACAGCGGCAATTCCCGTATCTGCATTTTCTGGATAAAAGCCTGCGTTAACCCCGCCGTACTATCCGTAACAATCCGAATGGTCAAAGAAAATTCCTCCCTTATGGGTTGTTCTGTCAAGTTTTACATATTATTCCCCATATTGCAAGTTATTTTCCATGAAATTCATCTTGATTTTGTTTCACGCACATTTGTTCATTTTCTAAACTGCAACCCGCTTTCTCCGTTTAAAACCATGTCCTATCTTGATTTGGATATTTTCGTTGAATTGGATAAACTGGATAATCCTGTTATAAGGACGAAATTTGCCGTTTTTCCGCTGTTTTTTTGTCCATCCTTCCATCGATTTCTTCTGATTCGCCTTGAGCTTGATTTTTCCTTTTTGTTTTTTTTTC
>CALXSZ010000150.1 GCA_944391275.1 uncultured Syntrophomonadaceae bacterium | reverse complement strand
ATGGTAAATCCATAAGCGCCCGCTTCATAGACAATCACCCCATCGCCTTCTTTACAAACAGGAAGCGGTCGGTCATGGGTCAGTTTATCTCCACTTTCGCAAATAGGCCCTACCAGGTAAACCGGTTCTTCACCCATTTGGTATGGCCGTTCCTCCTGTGGAACAATCCCGATTTCATGATAAGCATCGTACATCGCCGGCCGAATCAAGGTATTAAATCCAATATTGCATCCCACAAAACGGATTCCATGGTTTTTCTTCACCGCTGTCACTTCACCCAGAATGACTCCGCACTCCGCCACAACATATCGCCCCGGTTCAATGCAAAGAATAATTTCCTTGCCATTTTTCTTCACCCAGCGATCCATCAACGCATCCAGCTTCTCCCCTAATTCCTTTAAATCCAGGCGTTTGGGCCGGTCATGCTGGTAAGGGACGCCAAACCCCCCGCCAATGTCAACAATCCGAATATCCGGGATTTGTTCCGCTAAAAGCAATAATTTTTCCGCTGCTAATACATATTCGGTCGATTCCATAAACAGCGAACCAATATGATGATTCAAGCCGGTTACTTTCAATCCCAGTTTTTCCGCTAGCGCTAACGCTTGCGGGATATCTTCCGGAACAATTCCAAACTTGGCATGATCTCCTCCGGTTACAACCTTTTCATGATGTCCCGCGCCCACTCCGGTATTGATGCGCAAACTCACTTCCCCGCCCGGACAAGCTTTCCCCAACGTTTCCAATTGGGAAAGCGAATCAACGCTGACATAAATTCCACGCTCCCGGGCAAAACGCATATCCGCCGCTGATACATTGTTCCCGATAAAAGTAATTTGATCCGCCGAAAACCCTGCTTTCATCTCTAAAAACATCTCTCCCGGTGACATGGCGTCAACATGCAGACCCTCTTCACGTATAATTTTCAGTAACTCCACATTCGTGTTGGCTTTCGCAGAATAATTCACTTGAAAATGCGGATATTTTACTAAATTTTTCATTTCCTGGCAACGCAGCCGTAAAGTTGCCTCATCATATACATAAATCGGACTCCCAAATTCCTTGATCAATTCCTGTACATCGAACCGATTAAAAATTGTTTTCTGATATTCCATTTTTCCCGACCTTTCCTCTCCGTTGTTGCTGCATACTCATCCCTGACTCTTTTATTTTATTCGAATACTTCCAACGAACGCATATATGAAAAATCTATGAAAAAAGTATTCTAAAAAATTATACGAGTGCGCAACCTGAATATTCTTTTATTCTTTTAGAAAGCTCTCCTCCAACTTTCAAGGACAAAAGGAGTCTGTAATTTTTTTACCTTAGTGGAAATCTAGCCTGTCTAAAGCCGGCAAATGATTCTTATCTCCCCGCCAAACCTGCCTATACGCCGACACTTTTAGCCGAATCCAACAGCCCCGGTTCCTGCAAACGACAAAAATCTTTTCCTACTCTGTTTGTGCCTGTAAATAAGCTTGGCTCCGAACATTCACATTTTCTTGCAGGTTTCGGAAGAAGAATTGATAGTCATACAGATGATACGATCCTTCTCCTAACACTTCCAGCCCCACCGGATAATCCTGCGGTGTGATATCCGTTACTTTCAACGTTCCCCGTTCTGGATCGAGATAACCGCCACACAACGCAGGAATTTCCTCTACAATTTCCGCATCATAATTGGTAAAACAAGCGCCCAAATTTAAACTTTTATCCGCCATAGTCGCATCGGTTCGCCAATTCAGCGGATTAATAGCGAGCGTTTTAACGCCTGAGGGAACAACTAATGTATTTTCCGTTTCAACCGTTTCAGCATCGAAGCAAATCACCGTACCCGTATCGGTTTCACCGGTCGCCGGACGGATCTGGGGATACTGCTCGACTTCTTCTTCGGTCAACCGCCATCCTAAAGCGTAAACCGCCACCAGCTGATCTTCATAAGCACCGTCTTCAAACAGATCCTTCATCAAGCGCAGACACATATCTGCCCCTTGCGAAAATCCGGCCAAAATAAACGGCCGCCCATCATTTTCATATTCCATATAATAAAGGAAAGCATCGCGCACATCGTTGTAAGCAATTGCAAAATATTCTTCCGCCTGCGCTTCTTCCAATTCATATACCGTTAACGCCGCCTGACGGTAATAAGGCGCATACATTCGGCAGACGTCTGAGAAAATTCCCTGTTCCATGTTCAAAGCGCCCAAAAAGTTCGCCTTTATCTCCGCTTGATCCAACGACATGTTATAATTTCCGGCCCTTCCCATTTCTACCGTAGGCGCCACTAAAAACAGATCCACGTCCTTATTTTCCCCTAATGCAAAATACGCCCAGTTTTCAGCTTCCTCATAAGGAACAGCACCATTGGAAGATGGTAAATAGGTCCATATCCAAACAGCGGCCAAGATAACTGCCGCCACAATGACTCCAACACCAACGCCCATTTTCTTTTTCATAAAAATATCTCTCCAATCTCATTTATCGTTTAACTCCACACCAATTTTTCATTTTGCGTTTCTTCTCTAATCGTCATTTCCAATAAAATTTCACAAATTTTTAATCAATATCATACCATAAGAAGAATAAATTGACAATTTTTAAATGGCAACCTCTTTTTACAGGAGTTCTTTGCAAACGAAGGAGAACACACACTAAAGAAATTTGCGCATATTGCGTCGATTTATTGTAAGAATAGTTTTTTTATTTACTTTTATGTTTAAAAAATATAGAATGAAAATGTAAAAGGATAGAAAATAGCGAAAAGGAGAGGATGTTCCATGAAAAAGATCTTATCGGTGTCCTGCTTTTATGTCTGAGTTCATGTATGCTGCTGGGTTGTGGAAACAGTCAAGAAACCGTCTCCGTTGAATTTCACGGGTATTCTTTTGAAATTCCCGCCGATTGGGAAGATAGCAGCGACAATACGGAGAGAACGCTTTACTATTATCCTACAAACGGAATAGTGATGATTGATTACAGTGAAGGTATTTCAGTAATAGAATACGACATGGAGCGCGACGCCATAATCGAGGGCGTAATCGAGGATGTAATGACGAATTGGGGCTCTTCCAAAATAGGGGATGAAATCGAAATAACGGTTGCCGGCGCACCGGCCTACCAATATCCTGTAGAACTTTCGTTTCGTGATATGTCGTTCACTTTGAATGCTTTTTGTACCCTATTCGAACATCAAAATCACGAGGGTTTCTTTTTTCTAACAATGGCTTCTCTTGAAGACGCTGAAGAAGATTACACAGAGGAATTTAACGCAATTTTAGCTTCGATCCAACCAATTGATTAAGGACGTCCTCCCATTTTAATGAAACGATTGGCTGAAAGGACGCAGTCTTTTTCCATAACTGTTTGTTTCTAAACATAAAAACTTGTAAATAAAAAAGAAGGAGCCGAAAATCTATTCGGCCCCTTCTTTTTTTATTTTTTTAACCCTCCTTCCACCTGTCACCTACACAAAACGAAGCGCTTTGACCCTTGTTTATATTCCTCATCATGTGTTTTTTCACGTATTCGTATAATTGATGGCATTTTTCATGGCTACGAATTATTGGATTTTTTTTC
>CALXSZ010000149.1 GCA_944391275.1 uncultured Syntrophomonadaceae bacterium | reverse complement strand
AGGTGGAATAGTGGTAAGCGAGTTCGTAAGCGTGCCCTAGCGTATGGCCAAAATTTAAAATGCGTCGCAGTCCGCTTTCTTTCTCATCTTCCGTTACAATTTTCGCTTTGATCGCGCAGCAAGTTTTCAGGATTGTTTCAATTTCTTCCATTATGCTTTCTCGTCCGCCGGCTTTTTCAATGCGTTCGAATAAATCGGGATCTTGGATGCATCCGTATTTGATGACTTCGGCCATTCCGCTTGCGAATTCCACGTCGTTTAGGGTATGGAGGACAGATGGATCAATGAGAACCAAACGGGGCTGGTAAAAAGCGCCGACTAAATTTTTTCCGGCTGGTAAATTTACCGCAACTTTGCCACCCACCGAAGAATCCACTTGCGCCAACAAAGTGGTTGGGATTTGAATAAAGTCCACCCCGCGCAAAATCGTTGCTGCGGCAAACCCGGCTAAATCCCCCATTACCCCGCCCCCCAGCGCAATAATCGCGTCGGTACGCGTTATATGATGGGTTGTTAATTGGTAATAGAGGTGTTCCAACATGGATAAAGATTTGCTGGATTCTCCGGCCGGAAGTATCAGCGTATGCACGACGAAATGTTCTTTTTGCAAACTTTCTTCCAATTGACGAGCGTATAATGACGCAACATTTTCATCGGTAACGATGAAAACGTTAGCCCTCGGAGAGAGCACCTCCCGACAAAAACGCCCTGCTTGAGATAAAAGCCCAGACTCAATCCGGATGTCGTAAGCGTGTCCGGGAATGGGAATTGAAAGATTGATCATTAGCCATCCACTTCTTCCTTCCGTTTTTTTCCTTCATATAATAGTTGACATAAAGCGTCGCGATCTTCTTCAACTAATGCCTTTTGGTATTGGCGTAAGGATTGAATGAAAAAATCCAATTCAGATAAAAGATTGTCTCGATTTTCCAGAAATAAATCAGTCCACATTTCGGGATTCAACCACGCTACTCGGGTTAAATCCTGGTAACTTCCAGCGGAAAAACCTTCATGTAAAGTGGCCGTAGGACTTTTGATAAATGCATTTGACACAATATGGGGCATTTGAGAGGTAAAAGCAATCATTTTATCATGTTGGACGGCGTCCGTAATGGAGATTTTTGCAAATCCAATCTTTTTAAACAGTTCGCTGATGCGGTTAAACAATTCGATATCATCATAAGAAGGCGGAACGATAACCATCGTCGCGCCCTCAAATAAATCAGCGCGGCTATGTTTAAACCCCGAATATTGCGTTCCGGCCATCGGATGTCCGCCGACAAAGGTAAAGCCATATTTTTCGGCCAAAGCAAAGCCGGCCGCGCAGACTTCGCGTTTGGTTCCGCAGCAGTCAATTACTAAAGTGGATGTAGAAATATAAGGCGCCATTTCTTGAAGATATTTTATGGTATCTTGGGGATATAACGCTACGAGAAGGACGTCGCATTGGGAAATATTGGCGTCTTGTAAAATACCGTTTAGAACATGCACCATTTGGGCGTATTGTAAAGTCAGTGGATCGTTGTCCCAACCTAAAACCGTACAATTGGGCGTTTTTATCAAAGCTTTCGCGAGAGAGCCGCCAATAAGACCTAAGCCCACAATCCCGATGTTCATTTTTCAATTACCTCCCGGATCTTTCGGATTCTTTCGCATAAATCCCGGAAGCTTTCAGGTGTCATAGACTGCGGACCATCGCTCCAAGCGTGTGCGGGATCATTATGCACCTCAATCATTAAACCATCCGCACCAGCAGCGGTAGCCGCCAAAGCCATAGAAGGAACCAGTTTGGATTTTCCAGTTGCATGGCTCGGATCGACGATGATAGGCAGATGAGTCAGTTCTTTTAGCACCGGTACGGCCGATATATCTAGGGTGTTTCGAGTGTAGGTGGATTCATAAGTGCGGATTCCACGTTCACACAAGATGACATTTTCATTGCCGTTCGCCATAATATATTCTGCACTCATCAAAAGTTCTTTAATGGTTCCTGCCAAACCGCGTTTTAACAGAATGGGTTTTTGCGTTTTGCCTAATTCTTTTAATAAATCAAAATTTTGCGTATTTCGTGCGCCGACTTGAATCACGTCGACCTCTTCAAATAAATCTAGGGTGCGAATATCCATAATTTCCGTGACGATGGGAAGACCGGTTGCCGCTTTCGCTTCTAAAAGCATTTTCAAGCCTTTTTCACCATGGCCCTGGAAATCGTACGGAGAAGTACGCGGTTTAAAAGCGCCTCCACGTAAGAGATTCGCGCCGCTTTCCTTGACTTTTTGTGCGACGTACAAGATTTGTTCGGGGGTTTCAACGGAACAAGGCCCCGCAATGATGGAGAAATGTCCGCCGCCGAATTGGGGTCCGTTTTCACCGACTGTAACCACAGAATCGTCTGGATGGAATTTTCGGTTACAGGTCTTAAATGGATCGGAAACACGCGTAACGGACTCCACAATATCTAAGCATTGAATCATATCCATATCGATTTTTTCGGTATTTCCTACCAAGCCTAAAACCGTATGGACATCCCCGACCGAAACATGAACTTTTAGACCTTGCTGTTCTAACCAATGGATGAGCGGTTCGGTTTGGGCTTTGGTTGTTCCGGGACGTAAAATAGCAATCATTTGTTTACACACTCCTTAAAAAAAATACCACACAGACGTAATCTGTGTGGTGCAAGTTCTTAATTCCCTTTTTATTTAGGAAAGAAAATGATTTTTACTCTTAAAAGCGCAACACAAATTACTTTTACTTTGAACCAAACACGGTAAAGTAAAAGTAATAAAAATATCCGCGATTAAGAGCGATATTAGGCATCCTGACTTTTTCCTTTCTTTGAATTTTTCAAAATCATAGCAAAACTTTTTTTTTTTGTCAAGTCTCTTTTTTTATCCTTTATATTTAACCGATCATTTGCATAAGCATAACGTAGATAAAACGGAAAATACAGCCTTTAGTTTGTTCATTGCGAGTGTTCCTTTGGATGGTTAAAATCTATCGGCGCAATCCTTGTGTGTAATTATTATATTTATTTTGGACGCAGAATGGTTGATCTCTCGAACAAAAAATAAAAGCCGGATCATTTTGGAGAGAATTATAGAATTTTTCTTGACTAATTTTAATGGAAATGGTAAAATTATCTGCGTAAATTTTGCGGGGCGTGGCGCAGCTTGGCTAGCGCGTCTGATTTGGGATCAGAAGGCCGCAGGTTCAAATCCTGTCGCCCCGACCATTTTTTTATCTTTTCGCAAATTAAAACCGTTTAGAAGCTACACACAAGCTCTTCTAAACGGTTTCTCTTTTTTCTCCAAAACATAACAAAAAAGCCCTGGCTCCCCAAGACTTTCTCCCTACGCCGCACAATGATGCGCATAATAAATCACCAAACTCGCCAAAAAACGCGCCGGACACGGCTTCTCTACCAACTCATGCCCCACTATCCGCGTCAGCCCTTCCCGACCCGTTTTCCATATCACCGATATTACCGTCCTTATGTTCCTCTCCACCGCATTCCAACTCGTCCCATAATGCTCCGCAATCTGAGGATACAATCTCTTCGTCACCATCAACAGCCTCTCCGGTTCCTCCGCCGCCAGCGCCACCCCGTACGCTATGAAGAAAAATCCCCGGTAATTTGCCGACGCTCCCAACTCGCTCAACAACTTATAAATTTCTAGCAATTCATGCTCTTCCTCAGGCCACATCTTCATGCTTCTCTTCTTCCTTCTCCAATTTCTTCCGAAACCCTCTCACAAACTCCATCATTTCCTCTTCCGTCAAACTCATCAAGTAAAATATTAGCGACAATGCCGAAAAGCCATATCTCCCATGCTCCTGCTCAATATACGAGCGCGTTGACACATGCAGTATTTCTGCCATCCGTTCTTGGGAATACTCCTTTTTCATACGATAATCATAAATCGAATTCCTCAGAAACTTTTGAAGCAATTCCTTATACTGTCTCATACACTCGTCCCCTATTTTCTGAATTCGACATCTTATGCTAAAATTTTACTCGCTCCTTCCTTATTCTGCCATGATGTACACCTCAGGGGAGCTTTTTT
>CALXSZ010000148.1 GCA_944391275.1 uncultured Syntrophomonadaceae bacterium | reverse complement strand
GTCAGCGGTACCATTATGGATACGATTGATGTATTAAACGCCCAAGGGGAAAAATTGGGATATTTACAAGTCCATTTGTATCGGCCGTTCAGCGTCGAACATTTTTTGCGGGCTATTCCCAAGACCGTCAAGAAAATTGCGGTGTTGGATCGCTGCAAAGAATCGGGGGCGGTGGGCGAACCGCTGTATTTGGACGTCCGCTCGGCTTTCTTTGAACAGGAAAACGCGCCGATCATTGTGGGAGGCCGGTATGGGCTATCTTCGAAGGATACGGATGCGGCGCAAATCAAAGCGGTTTATGATAACTTGTTGCTGGACCAGCCCAAGAATCATTTTACCATTGGGATTATAGACGACGTGACGAATTTGTCGCTGCCAGTCGGCGAATGGATGGATACCGATCCAGAAGGAACGGTGAGCTGCAAATTTTGGGGATTGGGTTCGGATGGGACCGTTGGGGCCAATAAGAATTCCATTAAAATTATCAGCGATCATACGGATCTGTATACGCAGGGGTATTTTGAATATGATACGAAAAAATCGTTTGGAGTCACAAGATCTCATTTGCGCTTTGGGAAACATCCGATTCGTGGAACGCAGTTGGTGAAACGGGCGCAGTTTGTTGCATGCCATAATCAATTCTATTTGGATAAATACGATATTATCAATGAATTGGTTCCGGGGGGAACGTTCCTGCTGAATTGCGAATGGAACGAGAAAGAATTGGAAGAACATCTCCCGGGGACTATTAAAAAGTATATTGTGGAAAACCATATCCGTTTTTATATTATTGACGCCAATAAGATTTCTCATGAAGTTGGTTTGGGAAATCTTCCCAGCTCGGTTTTGCAGGCGGCCTTTTTCAAGTTAGCGAATATTATTCCGGTGGAAGACGCTGAAAAATACATGAAAGACGCTATCCGGAAAACGTTTGCCGTGAAAGGCGAGGACGTGGTGAATAAGAATTTGGCGGCGGTTGACGGCGGTTTAGTTGGCATGACGGAAGTGAAAGTGCCGGAAAGCTGGAAAGAAGCGACGGTTGAAATCCCAGTTGTGGATGAAAGCGAGCCGCCGGTGATTAAAAATATTTTACGCCCCTTAACCGCCTTAAAGGGCGATGATCTGCCGGTATCGACGTTTAAAGGCTATGAAGACGGGACCATGCCTTTAGGGATTACGGCGTACGAAAAACGCGGAATTGCGACGGAAATTCCATCGTGGGATCGTGAAACGTGTATTCAATGCAATCTGTGTTCCTATGTTTGTCCGCATGCGGTGATCCGGCCGTATTTGCTGAATCCGCAAGAAGCAGAATTGGCCCCGGTCGGGTTCGAAATGACGCAAGCGAAAGGGAAACCGGCGCAGGAGTATCAATTCTCGATTCAGGTGAGCGCGTTGGATTGTACGGCTTGCGGAAATTGCGAGGAAATTTGCCCAACGAAGTCGATTACCATGATCCCGGAGAAAGATTACCATTATAATCCAGAAAAATGGGAATATGCGTTGTCCATTTCTGAAAAAGACGTATTTGGCGTGGATACGGTCAAAGGCAGCCAATTTAAACAGCCATTGGTGGAATTCTCCGGCGCTTGTGCGGGATGCGGGGAGACGCCGTACGCGAAACTGTTGACGCAGTTATTTGGCGATCGAGTGTATTGGGCGAACGGGACCGGGTGTTCGCAGGCGTGGGGCGCAGCGATGCCCAGTATTGCCTATACGAAGAATAAAGAAGGCCGGGGGCCGGCTTGGTCGAATTCGCTGTTTGAAGATAATGCGGAGTTTAGTCTGGGCATGTGCTTGGCGGTTAAACAGCAGCGGCAGCGGGTGCGGATGCAAGTGAAAGAACTGATGGCGCTTTTGCCGGAGAATGACGCCGTGAAGGAAGCGGCGGCGGAATGGATCGCTGATTATGACAGTTCCGTTCAATCGCGGGCCGCAAGCGATCGCCTGCTGGATGCGCTGGAGAACAGCGCTTACGAAGGCCGGATGGCGGATTTGAAGCAGGAAATTCTCGCGCGCAAGGATCAGCTGGCGAAAAAAACCATTTGGATGTATGGCGGCGATGGATGGGCGTATGATATTGGTTATGGCGGATTGGATCATGTGTTCTCTACCGGAGAGGATGTGAATGTGTTTGTCATTGATACTGAAGTGTATTCCAATACCGGCGGGCAATCTTCCAAAGCCACGCCTTTGGGCGCGGCGGCTCAATTCCAGGCTTCCGGTAAAAAAACGCGCAAGAAGGATTTGGGCAAATTGATGATGAGCTATGATAATGTGTATGTGGCGCAAGTGGCCATGGGAGCGAATCCATCCCAACTGATCAAAGCGTTAATCGAAGCGGATAACCACAAAGGACCGTCTTTGGTGATCGGGTACACGCCGTGTATCACGCATGGAATCAAACGAGGAATGCGTACGATGCAGCAGGAAATGAAGCGCGCAGTCGATGCGGGATATTGGTATTTGTACCGGTATAATCCGGATTTGCCGGACCATCGGTTTAAACTGGACAGCAAAGAACCCTCGATGTCCTATGAGGATTTCTTATATGGCGAGAACCGGTATGCGGCGCTGCGAATTACATTCCCGGAAAATGCGAAAGCGTTGTTTGCTCAGGCCGCAGAGGATTCGCGGAAGAAATATCTGGAATACAAGGCGATGGAAGAACAATAAATCGCCAAGTTCATCCATCAAAGAATCCTTGAGAGCCATCCGTATTAATTGCATTGAACCACAAAAATCCCCAGAGAGCGAGGAGACGCTCTCTGGGGATTTTTTTAGGTTCGGAAAAAGGAAAGAACACAACGGAAGATGGAAATTTTGCATGGGCGTTTTAAACGGATGAGAGGAAAAGACAAATAGAATATGACCTAGACTTTTTGTAGGAGCGGATTTTGGCAGGGATGGCTTTCATCGGGTGAAATGTGGTATAATAAATTATTCCAATATTCGTTTAAGGGAGTTTTTTATGTTGTATCGGAAGCATCGTATTTTGTGGATGATGAGTTTTTGTTTGATTTTTTTTAGTTTGGTCGGCTGCCAATCGGCTCCAACGTCCTCGGCGGAGGAAGAATCGCCTTTGGTCATTGGGATTTTACCAGATGTTGAATCCATCCCGCTGGTGATTGCTGAAAAAAACGGGTATTTTGACCAAACGGGTATGGACATTCAATTGGAGATTTTTAAAAGCGCCCGTGATCGCGACAGCGCGCTTCAGGGTCGTCAGTTAGACGGGGTCGTTACCGACATGATTGCGGTGGCTTTTGCCCAATCGGGCGGAGTTCCTCTGCGGATAGCGGCTCAAACCGACGGGAATATTTTTCTTTTAGGTCGGCCGGATGCTTCGTTATCCAGCATACAGGACCTGGTTGGCAAAGAAGTGGGGCTTTCTACCAATACCGTCATGGAATATTCGTTGGATCAGATGCTGCTTCAGGCGGATATTTCCCCAGAGTCCGTTACTAAAACGGCTGTTCCGCAATTGCCGACACGCTTAGAGATGCTGCAAAACGGGCAATTGGACGCGGCTATTTTACCTCAGCCGTTTGCTGAGATTGCCTTAAAAGGAGGCGCGGTTTATTTGGGGGACGTTCAGCAATTAGGCGAAAAAGCCGGGGTGCTTGCCTTTACGACACAGGCGCTGGAAGAAAAATCGGACGCCGTTCAAGCCTTTTTTACGGCCTATAACCGGGCGGTAGAGGATTTAAACCGATCGGAGACGGGAACCTACGACGCCTTTTTGATCGAAACGTTGGGTTTCCCGGAAAGTCTTCAGGGCGAATTCGTCCTGCCCGAGTATCAGCCGGCGCACCTGCCTTCACCGGATATTTTTGCGCATGTAACCGAGTGGATGCTCCAACGCCAATTGATAGCCGACGAATTATCTTTTGAGGATGTTTCCGTGAGCGTTTTCACGGCGGGAGCGGAATGATGCTTGAAATTTCTCATCTTTCGGTGGAGTATACGTTGGGAAAACAAAAAATCCCGGTTCTTGAAGATCTTTCTTTATCGCTTTGTGAAGGCGGTATTTATACGTTGATTGGGCCGTCCGGATGTGGAAAATCCACGTTGTTAAAAACCCTATGCGGATTGATTCCGCCGGTTAAAGGCACGATCACTTTTAGGGGCGAAACGCTTTCGCCGAAAAATCACCTGATCGGCTTGGTCCTGCAAAACGATAGTCTACTTGCCTGGCAGACGGTGCAGGAAAATATTCTTCTCGCTTGCCGGGTGAAAAAGAGGCCGTATGATGCGGCTTTTTTTTCAGATTTATTGGATGTGCTAAAATTGAAACCGCTTTTGAAACGCTATCCGCACGAACTATCCGGCGGGCAGCGTCAACGCGCGGCGATAGCCCGGGTCTTTTTGCTGAAACCGGACATATTGCTATTGGATGAACCGTTTTCGGCGCTGGATGCATTCGCGCGGGACGAACTTCAAACGCTTTTTCTTGAACTGTGGCAAAAAAACCCCACGACGACGCTGTTTGTTACGCACAGTATGGAAGAGGCGGTTTATCTGGGGCAAACGATTCTGCTGTTCCGATCGGCGCCGCGTCAAACGTTGGAAATGCTGGAGAATCCCTGTTTTCTACTCCCCCGCGAGGAGGAACCTCAAACCATTTGGCAATGGACGCAACAATTACGGGAAAAACTCAAAGAGGAATCTATATGAAAAAGATCAAACATCCTTCCGGGATCGAAATTTTTGGGACGTTTATTTTTCTTCTGCTGCTTTGGAAGGGAGCGTCTGTCCTAATTGGCCTTCCGATTCTCCCGCCTCCAGAAATTGTGATTCCCAAAATGATTCAAATTTTTCCGGACGATCTCAAGATTCATCTGGGGTATAGCTGTGGACGCGTGCTTCTGGGGATGGGTATAGCGGCTCTTGTAGGAGCTGTTATGGGGTATTTAATGGGCATGTTTCCTAAATTCAATTGGATCCTTTCCCCGCTATTATATTTTACGTACCCCATTCCGAAAGTGGCGCTGCTACCGGCTGTCATGTTGCTTTGCGGACTGGGACTTTTGTCTAAAACCCTTATGATTGTCCTGATTGTGATTTTTCAAATCATTTTGACCGTTCGGGATGCGGTGCAAAGCCTTCCCACCGAAAATTTCTATCTTCTCCGAGCGCTGGGAGCGAACCCTTGGCAAATTTTCCGGGAAATTGTTTTTCCAGCTTCTTTGCCGTCTCTTTTGACAGCGATTCGCCTGGGATTGGGAACAGCGATTTCCATTTTGTTTTTTACGGAAACCTATGGGACAAGTTATGGAATTGGCTATTTTATCATGGACGCCTGGATGCGCATGAATTATCCGGAGATGTATGCCGGAATTTTCTTGCTGAGTTTATGCGGATTTTTCTTCTTTTTTATGGTGGATCAATTGGAAAAGATCACTTGTCGCTGGCAGCAATCTCCCCGATAAAATGTTTTGAGAAGTTGCGGGGATTCCACTTTTTTCATAGATCGGTTTGTTTCATAGATTAGTTTTTTTCATAGATCAGGTAAGGAAAAGAGAAGCCTGAGGCGGCAGAAAACGTCAGGCGGGGAGCGCCGCCGTATGAACGGAGCCGTTGCAAAAGAAAAATTCCCTTTTTAAAAAGTTTTTGCATGTTGCTTTTTGCAGACAATCCCCTTTTTCTTTCCCACACATGATCGCGGCGGAAAGACGAATTTGGTTGCGCTTGGGTTGGAATGAAAGAAATAAAAGAAATAAAAGAAATAAAAGAAATAAAAGATCAAATGCTTGATCGCCGAGGATGCGTCTGGAACAGAGAAATATTGCTTTTTAAGCAAAGGTATGATATTTTATACGAAACAGAATTTTTGCTTTTTATAGGAGGGAGATTAGGATGTTTCGAGCAATGAGAAGAAAAAAACAGGCGTTATCGCCACAGGAAAGTGCCGATGTTTTGCACAAGGGAACATGTGGGGTCTTGGCTTTATTGGGCGACGATGAGTACCCATATGCCGTTCCGCTCAGCTATGTATATGACGGAGAAAAAATCTATTTTCATAGCGCAAAAAGCGGGCATAAATTAGATGCTATTCAAAGGACCCCAAAAGCATCGTTTTGTGTCGTTGATCAAGATTTGGTGGTTCCGGAAGAATACACGACCTATTTTCGGAGCGTGATTGTCTTTGGACGAATACAGATCGTAACCGATGAGCGGAAAAAACGGAGTGCAATGGAAAAATTAGCCGTCAAATATGCGCCGAATGATTCGGCTGTCCGACGGGATCATGCAATAGAGCGAGAATGGAAATCTCTTTGCGTGTTGGAAATGAGCATTGAACAAATAACGGGAAAAGAAGCGATTGAATTGATCCGGAATCGAAAGTAAAAGAGGGGACCCGCTCACTCTGCCGGTGGATGACTTGAGCCTGTAGTATTTAGCGTTACGAAAAAGCTGGGGGTTGTTGGGGATCGAGCAAAGTTGCAAGAAACTGTAGTCGTTCATCAGATAGAGAGGATTTTAGAGAACGTCGCAGCCCAATTTGTGCGGTTGTAGTAATGGATACGCTCAAGGGGGGGTATTCAAACGCCCATGTAACTTCATGCTACATGGGCGTTCTTGTTTA
>CALXSZ010000147.1 GCA_944391275.1 uncultured Syntrophomonadaceae bacterium | reverse complement strand
ATCGCATAGCCGGCTTGGGCTTCCAGAGAATTCCAATCAGGCGTAATGGCGGATACAAGAACCTTATCGCCCGGTTTAAAATCTTTTACAAGGCTTCCCACTTCAACGACTTCTCCAACAGCCTCATGGCCTAATATCATATTATGCCGATCGCCAATTGCGCCTTCCCACACCGTGTGAATATCCGATGTACAAGGAGCCAATGCAATCGGTTTACAAATTGCATCTAATGGCCCGCATGCGGGGGCTTCCTTTTCAATCCAGCCAGTCTGGCCAATTTTTAACATTGCATAACCTTTCATCTTTCATCCTCCTAAAAATATAGAATTCCTCTCCACCTCGCACGAACGGGATTAAATGGAAGTACGCCCTTTCGTAAAAATATGGAAAGTTTGTCATAACAACTTAACTTTTTTCTCCGTCCGGTTGATCTTCTACCCACGAAGGATTTTTTCGGGGGAATTTCTTTCCACTGTGTCAATCTTTCTCAAGTAATTCGATTTTAAACCTTAAGATGATACATTTAATCTCAAAACATATTTATAAATAAATAACGGATTAAATATGACCTGTTGCTAGTATAAAGGATATATGGTATTATTGAAATAACCAAATAACTATTTTATTATAATACCAGGTGAGACAATGTTAACCTATGATATGAACCATCGAAACGGACTACCGATTTATATTTATTTGTATCATTGCATTCGTGAAGATATTATTTCCGGTAGAATCGAGCCACATAAACAGCTCCCTTCTAAGCGTGCGCTTGCCAGACATTTAGATATCAGCACGATTTCCGTTATGAATGCCTATGAACAATTACTCATGGAAGGTTACATTTATGCCATTGAGCGAAAAGGATATTTTGCCCAGAACCTAGAAAATTACCGCAGCAAACCCTCTATGAAGAAAAAATTTATCCCTGAAACGGTGGAATCTGATCCGGATCTACTCGTCGATTTCAAAGCCAATCGAATCAGTTTGTCGCATTTTCCTGCCAGCGTATGGGCGCGTTATATGCGAGAAGCTCTATCGTTGGATAATAATGCGCTCCTACGCCCCATTCCCTACAATGGTTTGGTCGAATTGCGCACGGCTATTTCAGACTATCTCGAACAACATAAAGGCATTCACGTTTCTCCTGCCCAGATTATTATTGGCGCTGGAACGGAATATCTTTATAGTCGTCTGCTGCATTTATTCGGGAAAGACACGATTTTAGCACTGGAAAACCCCGGATATCAAAAGTTCGCGACGATTGCCTCCAGTTATGGAAACCGCTGCGTTTACATTCCCATTGATCAGCACGGTTTACGGGCCAGCGAACTTGAAAAAAGCGATGCAAATATTGTTCACATCTCGCCCTCGAATCACTTTCCGACCGGAATCGTCATGCCCATTACTCGTCGCTTGGAACTGTTTGAATGGGTCAATCGGGGAAAAGATCGCTACATCATTGAAGATGATTATGATTCGGAATTCCGCTACGTGGGTAAATACATTCTGCCTATGTATACGGAAGATGTTCATGATAAGATTATTTATATGAATACTTTCTCAAAGACGCTTGTCCCGTCGTTGCGAATCAGCTATATGATTCTTCCTCCATCGCTCATGAAACGCTACGTGGATACGCTCAGTTTTTATTCTTGTACGGTTTCCAGTTTTGAACAGTACGCCCTAGCGCAATTCATTATTAATGGGCACTTTGACCGTCATTTGAATCGCTTGCGAAAACATTACAAAGAACAACGGACCATGATTTTACATGCCATTACTCGTTCACCACTCCATCGTATTGCAACGATTCACGAAAAAAACGCAGGCACACATTTTCTTTTAGAAATTAAAACGCAACAAACTGAAGCGGAAATCTCTCAAAAAGGCTTGGAACAACATCTTCTATTTTCGTTTGTCTCGGATTATACCATCGGCGCTTCTCCTTCCAACGGAACATGCACCATGGTTTTTAATTACGCTGGAATTCTCCAGTCCCAAATTGAACAAATTATTCAAAAATTAGAAAGTATTTTCAAACAAGATATTCCGTCAAACGAATGAATTTGGTAAACGCCCCATAAAATTGATCCCAAAAAATACGTGGTATCCCTCTACAATAATAGGATACCACGTAAGTTCTTACCGTAAAAATCCTTGTATAATCATTTCAATCGCTTCTGATTCTGAAATCCCCAAAGACATCAATTTTAACAATTGTTCTCCTGCAATCTTGCCTATCGCCGCTTCATGCGTCAATACAGCACGCGCATCTTCCGCTCGAATTTCAGGAATCGATTGGATATAGGCTTGATCCATAATAATTGCATCGCACTCTAAATGTCCGTTGCATTCATCTTGTCCAACCAGAGCCGCTTGAAAGATTTGGCGTGATTGATCCTGGGCAACGCCGCGGGATAAAATTTGCGCGTTGCTATCCGATCCTTGCATAAAAATAGAAATTTCTGAAAAGGCTTCTTGTTTTCCGGTGGTTAAAAGACGTTCCGTTATCTTAATGGAACCCTTCGCAGCGATTTGAGCCTCTGTTACTCTCTTGGTAGAATTCACGCCTTCAATTTGGACCATTTCTAGTTCGGCATGGGCATTTTCTTCGATGATAATTTTCGCTGTCGGATTCAAAACTCTCGGACTGTCTTCCTCCCCTTCTCCATAATGTTTTTCAATATATCGAAGTCGTCCGCCTTTTTTTACGATAATTTCATGTAGACCATCATGTCTTGATTCTTGGTGGCACCCGCTATGAATCCCGCATCCTGCAATCAAGGTCGCATCCGCGCCTTCCCCTACAATAAACGTATTATGAACCGCATCTTTCAAACCCGGTTCACTCAAAACAACCGGGACATGCGCAATTTCTCCTTGTACGCCCGCTCTAAATTCAACCACTAACCCGCCTGTTTCCGGGCTGTTTGTTACGCAAACATTGGGCGTCGATCGCCGAATAGCTGCTTGCCCATTTAAACGAATATTCACCGCTCCAGTCGGTACGTTATGAAGATCCGCCACCTTATCCATGATATTCCAATCTATCTTTGTTAAATTCATACCCCCACCTCTCCTTGGCACTGCTCGCGATTTTTAGAAAACAGCTCATCTTTCATAAGATTCCAAACGTCCTGCGTTGAACCTCTTTTTTGAACTTCTCCCTGATTAATGACAATCATTTCATCACAAATCGGCAGCATTTTTTCATGATGGCTAATCAAAAGCGTAATCTTATCCGGCTGATTCCGGTAGCCCCACATGAATAAATTGCTTAATTTCTGGACCGTCCACAAATCCACCCCGGCCTCTGGTTCATCAAGAATCGTTACCTGGCTATTTCGCAACAAAATTTGCGCCATTTCTATCCGTTTAATTTCTCCTCCAGAAAGCTCTGTCCCTAAATTACGATCCAGATAATCTTCCGGACAAAGCCCTACCTCGCGCAGTTTCTTTCGTATTGCCCGCGGTTCTTTTTTCCCTGCCGCTATTGTTAAAATATCTTCCACCGTTAGGCCTTTGAAACGGGGCGGTTGTTGGAAAGCATAGGAAATCCCCAATTTTGCTCGTTCATCGACCGTAAGCGCGCTAATATTTTGACCATTCAAAAAAATTTCTCCAGTTGTTTGCGGATAAATGCCCATAATGACTTTGGCTAACGAGGTTTTTCCGCCTCCATTTGGCCCTGTAATCCCATATAATTTCCCTGGTTCAAGTTTTAAATCAATCTTTTTTAAAATTTCTTTCGGATGACCATTTTCATCGTTCATCGTCAGTCCAATATTTCTTAGTTCTAACACGCTGTTTTCCTCCGTGTTTCCGGAAAACCAGGTTTTACTGCACCGTTTCCGTACTTTCTGACGCAACAGGCTCTTCTTCCTGATTTTCTTCGGTTGTATCATTCATTAGAGAATCGGATGATTTATCTTGTTCTTCTCTCCTATCTTGTATATCCGCTGCATCTTTCAATTCTTGAGCATAATCCATTAAGGCTTCTTGCATTTTCACATTTTTTAAAGAATATACGATAAGAGTCTTTGCATCCTCAAAAGGTTGTACGGTCTCTTCCACACGCTCGCCCGCTTTTATAATGTGCCATCCAAAACTGCTTTGCACAGGCGTTTGAGTTATTTCTCCCGGTTCCAACGCTAAAGCCGCTTCTTTAAATTCCGAAACGAAACTGGTATCTTCGTTGACCGTTCCCACATCTCCGCCTTGTTGCGCAGAAGCCGTATCGATGGAATAATTTTGCGCCAATTCAGCAAAATCCGCTCCTTCATTCAACTGTGCAATAAGATCATCGGCTTCCTCTTCCGTTTCGACTAAAATATGGGAAATCTGAATACCCCCAGGCGTCGTAAACTCATAAAGATTCGCATCGTAGTACTCCCGCGCTTCTTCGTCCGACACTTCAATTTGTTCGCCTAATTGATTCTGTTTTTCCGTCAAAAAAGCCGTTCGAGCATACTCGAGTTCCATGATTTCCCGATCTGCACAAAGCGCGCTTAGATACTCTTCCAACGTTTGTCCAAGTAATCCTGCATATTCTTCCATTTCCGCCATATAGGCTTCAACATCGCTACGCTCGACTTCAAATCCTTCCTCGGTCGCCGCTTGATCAAAAAGTATTCCCAAAGTTAAATCTTCAAATGCAACGTCTTTTAACGCATCGTAAAAATCCGGATGGGTCTCTCTACTCAGCTCCACTTGATATTGCTGCGCCATACTCGCCGCTAACATATCAACGCGCTGGTTTAGCTGCCCGCGAGTAATTTCAACCCCATCCACCGTTGCAATGACTGTCGCATCCTGATAAGATAAATCATTTTCTTCGCTACATCCGCATACCGTCGCCAACAGTAGAATACATAAAAACCACACAGTATATTTTTTTACTTTTTTGTTCATATAATTGAATAAACCTCCAAATACGTCATATATTTTATTATACCATGAAATCAAATTAGTTAAAAGTCAAGTCATTGGAATGCGAAATTTTATTTTCCTTATTGATTTCTAGATTCTAAAAAGAGCACCTATTTTCATATGTGCTCTTTTTGATTTTTCTTATAGATTTTTAAATAAGCTGCATCCCCTCAGCAAAAGCTTTTAAATTCAATTCAAGCGCTTTAGGCGGAACCCGACGGCGAACAGCCGCTTCTACTTTTTCCGCTGGCAATCCAATTGCAGCGGCCAAAGTTCCTACAATAACCACATTGGCAACTTTAAGATTTCCACATTGTTCCGCTACTTTGGTTGCGTCAATCCGAATCGTATTCGGAATACACTGTTCAATTTGATCGGTAATATCGTCCGGATACTTCACCTTTCCACTTAAAACCGGTAAGGGATCAATGCGCGCCTGATTCACAATGACCATACCATCCGGCTTGATAAAATCCAGATAGCGGGCAGCTTCAATTTTTTCAAAAGCTAAAATAATATCCGCTTCGCCTCTCTCAATAATGGGCGATTCTACTTTCTCCCCATACCGAACTTGCGTCACAACACTTCCACCGCGTTGAGCCATTCCATGAATTTCCGAAACAGTCGCTTCATATCCCATATCAACTACAACGTCTGCCAATATCCGGCTGGTTAAAAGAGTTCCTTGTCCTCCTACGCCAACAATGAGAATATTCTTTACATTCTTTTCCATGGCTTATTCCTCCACTCTCTTGACTGCATCGAATCTACATACTTGTTCGCATACGCCGCAAGAAACACACCCGCTATTGAAACGCGCTTTTTTCTTTTCTTCGTCAAACGACACGCCGGTACAACCCACTTTTATACAAAGTTTACATCCTTTACAACTTTCCGGATCAATATGCAATCGATAAGGCGTTTTCTCATACTGTTTCGTTAAAACACACGGCCGCTTCGTAATAATGACCGACGTTTCCGGACGTTCCGTTTCTTCTTTGATCACTTTTTCCAATTCATCCATATCCAATGGATCAACCACCCGTACATGTTCTACACCCAGTGCAGGAAGCAGCGCTTCAAAATCAAGATGCGCGGTCGGGTCGCCCATTAACGTGACGCCCGTAGCCGGATGATCCTGGTGTCCGGTCATTGCAGTCGTTCCGTTATCCAACAAAATAACGGTTGAGGCCGCCTGATTATAAACGGCGTTGATTAATCCCGTAATGCCAGAATGAACAAAGGTCGAATCGCCAATGATCGCTACCGTTTTCTTCGCAAATTCTTTGCCCCGGGCTTTTTCCATTCCAACCGCCATTCCAATGCTTGCGCCCATACAAACGCAGGCGTCCATTGCCTCTAAAGGACTCAGCGCCCCTAACGTATAACACCCGATATCTCCGCAAACATGCATTTTTAATTTGCGTAAAGTAACAAAAACCCCCCGATGCGGACATCCCGGACATAGCATAGGCGGACGTCCCGGAATTTTCTCGGCGATCGCATACCCCTTGGCATACGGCTTTCCGGTCAGAACATAAGCAATTCCTTCCGGACTGTATTCGCCTAAACGGGAAAAGAGGTTTTTTCCCTCCGCCTGGATTCCCCAAGATTTAATCTGGGTTTCAATGACCGGTTCCAATTCTTCAATAACGATGAGACGATCGACTTGCTGAGCAAACGATTCAATCAATTTGCGGGGTAAGGGATGGACCATCCCCAACTTTAAAATCGAAACTTCCGGCGCCGTCTGTTTGACATATTCATAAGCAATACCGCTCACAATCACGCCTATTTTTTGATCAGCCCATTCAATTCGATTGAAAGGACAGTTCTCCGCATATTCGGCCAGATCTTCCATCTTCTTTTCAATGATTGCATGGCGCTGAATCGCGTTTCCCGGCAACATAATATATTTCGCAGGGTTTTTGACATAATCTTTTAATGGAACCCTTTGCGGGTCTCCTGCTTCGACCATTGTTTGCGAGTGAGCCAGCCGGGTGGTAATTCGCAACATTACCGGCGCATCAAACTGTTCGCTTAATTCAAACGCCGCGCGCGTAAAATCCAAAGCTTCTTGACTGTTTGCCGGTTCTAAAACGGGAACTTTAGCAAACAATCCATATCCGCGATTATCTTGTTCATTTTGTGAAGAATACATAGCCGGATCATCCGCCGACACAAAAACGAGCCCTCCGTTGACGCCGGTATAAGCTAAAGTAAAGAGAGGGTCTGCCGCTACGTTAACCCCAACGTGTTTCATCGTCACCAAGGTTCGCGCTCCCGCAAAAGACGCGCCCGCCGCTACTTCCATAGCCACTTTTTCATTGGGAGACCATTGCGCCTGAATCCCTTCATAATTCTTCAAATTCTCTAATATTTCTGTACTGGGCGTTCCCGGATAACCCGCCGCCACGGTTACGCCAGCTTCATAGGCTCCACGGGCGATTGCCTCATTCCCCATCATCAACTTTTTCATGGACGTTCCTCCTACTTCCACAATATTCCCATAATACACTCTATTTCCATGATCCCTCATTATCCATAATCTTTAATGGTTCTTTCATTATACCGCTTTCGTCCATTCTAGAAAAGTATAACCGCGATCTTTTTTCCTTTTTGTTTAATCAAGTCGCTTTTTTCATGAAAATCCCCTCATATGTGAAACTTTCTTCTAAAAAATTTTTAACGGCATAAGAAATAAAAGAATCATTTTGTTCTGGAAAGGAGTTCATCCATGTTTTTCATTATTCGCAAAGAGAAATTAATCCTTTTCAGCCTGATTCTGCTATTTGTCAGTATCATCGCAACATACGCTTGGGCCAAACATCCTAAGATGGACCAATGGACCGAAACACATCAAGTTATTAGCCAATATGATACAACGGATAAAGTTGTTGCATTAACGTTTGACGACGGTCCAAATCCCGAAGCGACTCCGCAAATTCTTGAAGCCCTTCGCCGTTATAACGCCCACGCAACTTTTTTTGTATTAGGAAGCAAGCTGGAGTCATATCCTCTCTTAGCCAAACAAATGGCCCAAGATGGACACGAAATTGGGAATCACAGTTATGAGCATACGGATTTCAATCAATTATCACACGATGAAATGGTGGAAGATATCGTCAAAACCAATCATACGATTTATGATTTGTCGGGAAAAACCTGTACGTGGTTACGCCCACCAGGAGGATACCTCTCCATCGATCTCGTTGAACAAATCGCCCCCTCGTTGAATATGAAAATCGGTTACTGGTCGTACATTCAAGATAGCAAAGATTGGCAGACCGGCAGGAGCGCTCAACAAATCGCAGATTATATTCTTCAGCACATCGCGCCGGGTCAAATTATTTTGCTGCACGATGGCTGCTCAAATAGTCCACAAACGGCTCAAGCAGTCGAAATAATCCTCAGAGCCCTTGATCAAGAGGGCTATGAATTTCTTTCCTTAAGTGAAATGGAAGCACGATACGGTCAAACCAGATAGTTTTTCCGTTCTACGCGCTTCCATTTTTTTCAATCCC
>CALXSZ010000146.1 GCA_944391275.1 uncultured Syntrophomonadaceae bacterium | reverse complement strand
TAAAATACCAAAAGCCTTATCCCGTTCATTGCACCTACCTATGATCATTGCGCAATCTCAATGATCCCGGTATCTTTCCTTCTGTGTGAAAAATAGACCACCATCTGTGCAAAAATTCCTCTAGCTTTATTATGCTGCTTTTTGCGTTCTGCTATCACTTTTCTCTATAAACATTGCGTTTTTTTACTACCTTACTTTTACACCAGAGAAAACCCTCTCAAATCCATGCAAGAAACCTGCTCACCTGCCTTGTAAATTCACATTTGTCAAAAGAGTCTTTCCCTTTTTCCGAGATTTATTCAATTTTTAAATTACCTACCCAAAAGATCTTATTCTTTCTGCTTTTTAAACACGTTTTCTCCATTATTTTACGTTCAATCGTGTGTTTGATTTTTACGAAAAATTCCAAATTTATTTCCCCTCATTTCGTCTATTGTAAAAAAATAACTCAACTTAGAAATAAGCAGAAAAAGCCGGGCGATTTTCATGATTGAAAACCGCTCGGCATTCAACTCTCTATTCTATTTTTGTTTTTCCAGACAAGCTCTGCCTGAAAATTTCAAGACTTCCTTCAAAACGCCACGCCCGGTTTCAAAGAACCGGACGCGACAAATATTCAGAGGAGTTCTTTCAATATCTATTCTCCCTCTAGCATAATCTCAAAGAATCAGAACCATCCTATTCCTTGCAAAAACCAACGCGTATTCATCCCAGATTCTCTACGCAACGGGCCGTCATGCATCCTTCCGAGGATAATTGATGGCAGCCTGCGCAGCCGCTAAACGTGCGATCGGAATCCGGTATGGGGAACAACTGACATAATTCAGACCAATCATATGACAAAATTCTACGGAAGAAGGCTCACCGCCATGCTCGCCGCAAATCCCCATCAATACGTCCGGGCGCGTTGCATGGGCTTTTTCATAAGCCATTTTCATTAACTCCCCTACCCCTTTGCGATCTAAAACAGCAAAAGGATTTTCTTTCATAATTTTCTTTTCTAAATAAATCGGGATAAATTTTCCTTCCGCGTCGTCGCGGCTAAAGCCTAATGTCGTTTGAGTTAAATCATTGGTTCCAAACGAGAAGAATTCCGCCTCTTTAGCTAATTCATCCGCTACCAGACAAGCACGCGGCAATTCTAACATGCTTCCCATCATAAAGTTCAATTCCTGATCCTTTTGAAGGGTTTTCAGTTCTTCGTATTTTGCCATAATCTTTTCTTTGAGCATCAAGAATTCCTTCACATCAATGACCAAAGGAATCTCAATTTCAACCGAAACATCTATCCCTTCCGCTTTTAACTGATACATGGCTTCAAAAATCGCCTGCGCCTGCATGACATAAATATCCGGGAAGGTGATGCCCAAACGACATCCGCGATGGCCCAACATAGGGTTGGCTTCGTGCAGTTGACGAATTTTCTTCAAAAGAATCTCTTTTTCTTCGATTTGTTGCGCATCTGCATGTTGGAATTTCATCGCCTGAACTTCTAATAGCAAAGTTTCATAATTGGGTAAAAATTCATGCAAAGGCGGATCCAACAGACGAATACAAACCGGCAACGGCGCCATTGCTTTTAAGATTCCATAGAAATCCGCCCGTTGGAATTCCAACAGTTTGGCTAAAGGCTCTTTTCTCTTTTCTTCATTTCCCGCCAAAATCATTTGCTGAACATAAGGCAAACGTTCCTGCGCCATAAACATATGTTCGGTTCGGCATAATCCGATTCCTTCGGCTCCATATTCGCGCGCTTTAGCTGCATCTTCCGGGGTATCGGCATTGGCGCGAACCGATAATTTCTTCACTTCGTTCGCCCACCCCAGCAGCGTCACAAAATCATCGGACAAAGTGGGTTCAATCATTCTGACTTCCCCCGCCAGAACGTTTCCAGTCGCGCCATCCACCGTAATGATATCGCCCGCACGGTATATTTTTCCGTTGACCTCAAAAGATTGGGCAGATTTATCAATCTTAATGGCTTCACATCCGCATACGCAAGGTTTCCCCATTCCGCGCGCAACCACTGCCGCATGCGAGGTCATCCCGCCGCGCGCCGTTAGAACCCCTTGGGCATAGATAATGCCATGAATATCATCCGGAGTGGTCTCATTACGAACCAAAACGACTTTTTCACCATCCATCCCCATTTTTTCCGCCGTATCTGCATCGAAGACGATTTTCCCGCATCCTGCTCCCGGCGAAGCCGGCAATCCTACGGCAATAGGCTCTACTTTCATCGTTGGATCCAATTGTCTGTGCAATAATTGGTTGATTTGATTGGGTTCCACGCGCATCAACGCTTCTTCTTTCGTGATCAGCCCTTCTGCGACCATGTCAACGGCTACTTTTACCGCTGCGCGCGCAGTTCTTTTTCCATTTCGGGTTTGTAACATGTATAATTTGCTTTTTTCTACAGTAAATTCAATATCCTGTAGATCACGATAATGGGATTCCAAAATTTTACAGGTGTCAATGAATTGCTGATAAACAACCGGTAAGTCTTCTTTTAGCTTCGCAATGGGTTGGGGCGTACGAATTCCGGCTACTACGTCTTCCCCCTGCGCATTGACCAAGAATTCGCCATATAACTCCTTTTCGCCGGTCGAAGGATTGCGGGTAAAAGCCACTCCAGTTCCGCAATCGTTGCCCATATTTCCAAAAGCCATACACTGTACGTTCACAGCGGTTCCCAGATCATCTGGAATTTTATTGATTTTTCGATAAACGATTGCACGCTGATTATTCCAGGAACTAAACACCGCTTCAATAGCCATCACGAGCTGTTGTTTCACATCCTGCGGAAAATCAAAACCCTTTGCTTCTTTTACAATGATTTTATACTCTTCCACAATTTTCTTTAATTCATCCGCTGGAATTTCATAGTCATATGTCAGTCCCAGTTTTTCTCGATGCTGAACCATTTTCGTATCAAATAAATGATGCTCAACGCCTAAAACAACATCGCTGAACATCTGAATAAACCGGCGATAGCAATCCATGGCAAACCGTTCGTCTTGGGTTAATTTCGCCACGCCCTGAACCGATGCGTCATTGAGTCCCAAATTTAAAATGGTATCCATCATACCCGGCATTGAAATCGGGGCGCCCGATCGAACTGAAACCAATAGAGGATTTTCCTGATCGCCAAATTTTTTGCCTGTTTTTTCTTCCAATTTTCCTAAAGCCACATAAGCCGCTTCCAAAACGCCTTCCGGAAATTGATTACCCTGCGCTAAATAAGCGTTACAAGCTTCCGTCGTAATGGTAAATCCTGGAGGAACCGGAAGTCCAATATTGGTCATTTCAGCCAATCCGGCGCCTTTTCCTCCTAACAGATCGCGCATATCCGCGTGCCCTTCTTCAAATAGATAAACAAATTTTTTATTGCTCATCATAAAACCTCCTATTATATATTTCAATAATTTTGGCTGCTGTTTCTTCGACGGCTTTGTTTGTCACATCAATGATCGGACATCCCAATCGCTTCATGGTTTGATTGGCAAATTCCAGCTCTTTTAAGATCCGGTTCATATCGGTATAGCTGGTCTGTCCAACAATTCCCATGCTTTTTAACCGTTCCTGACGGATTCCATTCAGCTTTTCCGGATCAATTACCAACCCAATAATTCGCCTGCGATCTACTTCAAAAAGCTCTTCCGGGAGCCGGGCTTCCGGAACCAGCGGAATATTTGCCACTTTAAAGCTCTTATGGGCTAAATACATGGAAAGCGGGGTTTTACTGGTACGCGAAACCCCAATTAAAATAATATCCGCCAAACGAATGCCGCGCGCATCTTTCCCGTCATCGTAACGAACCGCAAATTCTACGGCTTCCGTCCGCTTAAAATAGGCCTCGTCAATAGTATGCAACAAACCGGGCTGCTGTTTCGGTTCTTCATTGGCATACGCCGAGAGCAATTGCAACAGCGGTCCAATTAAATCAAAACAAATCACGCCTGTGCGAATCGCCTCTTGTTCCAAAAAAGCGGCTAAATTTTTCATCACAAGCGTATAAGCCACTAAACAGTTTTTTTCTTTCGCTTGCTGAAGGATTTCGCGGATTTCTTCTTCGGTAGAAACGTTTGAAAATCTCGTAATTTCAAAATGTTTGGGTTTAAATTGCATCGTGGCCGCTTCCACCATATTGACTGCCGTTTCTCCGGAAGAATCGGAAACCACGTACACACCCGGTAAAGACTCACTCATGAGACACCTCCGCCGTCTTATGACCCAACGTAAGATCCATCATCAACCGAACCAAATTGGTTTTACTTATCCGTCCAATGACTTCCAAACGTCCGTCCACCCCATTTTCAATAACCGGTAAACTATCCACCTCATGCTCCACAATTTTAGAAAGCGCATGTAAAACCGCATCTTCTTTGTGCACATAAATAATATTGGGCATACGGGTCATAATCACGCTTACGGGGATTTTCTGAATGTCGGAATGCCCCATGGTTGCTTTCAGCAAATCTTTCCTGGAAACAATTCCTGTTAAAGCGCCGCTTCCATCCACAACAATCAGGGACCCTGTATCCTCGGTAAACAAGGACACAATCGCATCGTAAGCGCTGCACTCTTCCGGAACAATTACCGGACGTGCAAAAATATCTTTTACCCGATACCGCGCCAACACCCCCAAAAAATCATTCTCATGATTTTGCTGTTGATAACAATATCCTACGCGCGGTTTTGCCGCCAAATACCCCATCATGGTTAAAATGCTTAAATCCGACCGCAAAGCCGCCCGCGTCACTTGTAGTTGATCGGCGATGGCTTCTCCGGTAATTGGCGCATTTTTTTTGACAATTTCAATAATTGCTTGTTGGCGTTGTGTAAGTATCATGATCCTCCCGCCTAAATGTGTTATACTGTTTTAAATATATCACAGCACATCTAAATTATAATCTTTTTTTATCCTATAACATATTGCAAAAATACACAATACTTTTTTCAAATTTATGCCGTCAACAAGCTAAAATCCGCAATGGTCCGAATAATTTGTGATATACTTTTAAGCATACTTAAACGAGCGCCCCTAACATTTTCGTCCTCATCCATAACCATCACCGCATCAAAAAATTGATCCAACGCGTAACGCAGTCTTCCCAAATGATCCATCGCCGACGTGTAATCGCCACATTCCATGCAATCCCCCACCGCAGGAAGAATCGCTATAAATTGCGTATAGAGTTTGATTTCGGTTGGATCCGTCAAATATTCCATCTTAACGGTCGTTCCGCCTTCCCATTTTTTGCTCAGGTTATGACTGCGGTTAAAAACCGTCATGAAATTGTCCATGAACGGCGTCGTGCGATAATCGGTAATCGCCGCGACCTTGCGCACGTCATCTTCCACCTCGCCGGAGCGCAATGCCAGGACGGCATCAATCACATCATGCCTAAATCCCTTGTCCAATAAAACGCCACGCAAACGCTGAAGAATAAAATCAACGATTTCTTCGGCGGTCTGTTCAGCGGTTAGAGTTTTTTCAACCTTTTCAAAGCCCTCGTAGGCAAACCGAACCCATTCTCTCAGATCCAGATCCAACCCGCGCTCCAAAATGATATTGACGATGCCTAAAGCTTGCCGACGCAAGGCATAGGGATCCTGTGAGCCGCTGGGTTTCACCCCAATTATAAAACATCCGGTGAGATTGTCTATTTTCTCCGCCAAGGACAAAACGATCCCCGTCGGCGTTTTTGGGAGCGCATCCCCGGAAAAACGCGGCATATAATGTTCCAAAATCGCTTCAGCCACTTCGGAATCCTCGCCGGAGAGCTGCGCATAATACCGTCCCATCACCCCCTGTAGTTCTGGGAATTCATAAACCATCGACGTCATTAAATCCGCTTTGCACAGAAATGCGGCCCGATCTGATTTTTCCGAGTCGCTGAGATGTAATTTTTCACCGATCCATACCGCCAATCTTCTTAATCGTTCTACTTTATCCTGTAGGGATCCTAATTTCTCATGGAACGTAACAGCCGGAAATTTCTGCGTATACGTTTCTAACTTTTTCCGAGTGTCCTCTTTCCAAAAGAATAAAGCGTCTTCTAAACGGGCCTTAATGACGCGCTGGTTTCCCTCCCGGACCAAATCCAAGCGAAAATCCGTTCCGTTTCGTACGCCGATAAAACCGGGCATGAGTTTTCCATCCGGATCAAAAACCGGGAAATATTTTTGATTTTCAATCATGCTGGTGGTCAATACTTCGACTGGCACTTCCAGATAAGAAGAAGAAAACTCGCCATAGAAAGCCGTCGGATATTCTACTAAATAGCACAGCTGCTCCAATAAATCTTCATCTGGGCGAGCCTGCCCGCCTACGCCGGCCGCAACTTGTTGTACTTGTTCCCAAATGCGTTCTTTTCTTTCCTGTTGGTCCACAATCACATAATGTTCCCGCAAAACTTTTTCATAATCGTCTATGCGCTGGATAGAAATGGCTTCGGGGGCCAAGAAACGATGCCCGTAGGTTTGATTGGAACTTTCAATATTTTCAATCTTCATAGGAAGAATTTCCTGTCCATATAAAGCCAAAATCCAGCGGATGGGGCGGATGAAACGCATATGGTGATATCCCCAACGCATGGATTTGGGTAAGTTAACCGATGCAAGCGCTTCTAAAAGCAGGTTCGAAATGAAATCTTCCGTTTTCTCGCCTTTACTGGATTTAACAGCAAACATATAGGCAACGCCTGAAACTTCCCGAACCTCCAAATCTTCGACCGCTACGCCCTGGCTGCGGGAAAATCCTAAAACGGCTTTGGTGGGGTTTCCTTCCGCATCAAACGCCGCTTGTTTTTTTGGTCCGCGACTTTCAATCAGACGATCTTCCTGCATTTCGGCTAAATCCCGAATCATTAAGACCATGCGACGCGGAGTTCCTTTTACTTCCACTTTTTGGTAAGCAATTCGAGCAGCATTGAGTTGATCCGTCACTTTATTTTGAAAACCGGTAAGAATATCCGATAAATAACTGGCGGGAGCTTCCTCCATTCCGATCTCAAGCAATAAATCTTTGGCCATTACGCTTCCTCCTCTTCTTGTTGTTTCATGATTTGCTGACGTAAGGCTTCATCTTTTAGAAGCGGATACCCCATCTGCTTACGCTGTTCTAAATATTCTCCCGCAACCAGACGGGCCAATGCGCGAACTTTACCCAAATAGGCGGTTCGTTCCGTTACACTGATCGCTCCTCGGGCGTCTAATAAATTAAACAGGTGCGAACACTTCAGCACATAATCATAAGCCGGCTGCGGAAGGTGTACCGCCGCAATCCGTTCGGCTTCCGCCGCACACAAATGGAACATGTTGGTTAGGGTTTCCACATCGGAATATTCAAAGTTATATTTGGAATAATCCACTTCGGATTGGTGATGGACGTCCCCATAGGTTATACCGTCCACCCACTCAATATCGTAAACGTTTTCTTTATTCTGAAGATACATCGCGATTCGTTCCAATCCATAGGTTAACTCCGCGCACACCGGATAACAATCAAACCCACCGCACTGTTGAAAATAGGTAAACTGAGAAATTTCCATGCCGTCCAGCCAAACTTCCCAACCCAATCCCCATGCGCCTAAGCTGGGAGACTCCCAATTGTCTTCTACTAAACGGATGTCATGACACGCCGGTTCAATGCCTAATCGTTTCAAGCTTTCCATATATAAATCGACCACATGATCCGGATTCGGTTTTAAAATTACCTGGAATTGATAATAATGCTGCAACCGGTTGGGATTTTCCCCATACCGTCCGTCGGTCGGCCTCCTGGAAGGTTCCACATAAGCCACCTGATAAGGTTCGGGTCCTAAAGCGCGCAAAAAAGTCGCCGGGTTCATCGTCCCCGCTCCTTTTTCCAAATCATATGGTTGCTGAATAATACAGCCCTGTTCGCTCCAATATTGTTGGAGGTTGAGAATCATTTGCTGAAAATTCATCCTTGAATGCTCCTTTCTGTAATGAAAAACAAAAATAAAAAAAGACCCCTCTCGAGTCAGGGACGGGATTTCCCCGCGGTTCCACCCTGCTTGACATGGAGTCCTACTTCATTCTTTGCGGATTTTACTCAGTTTCTTTCAGAGACCTTTCCTTCCGCCAGCTCCACAGCGCCCGTTTCATTCTCCCCTTACCGGTTTCCACCCTCCCGGCTCTCTTGAAAGCGTTTAGGAATGAAACGCTCTGTATCATCGCCTATAATATTGTCACTTCCATTTAGTTTACCGATCCTTTTCTTTGTTGTCAACTACTCCCCCAAAAAATCATTCGTTTTCCTCTCTCTGCACATTTCCTCTCTACTCTCCAGTTCCCGTAGACTATTCTTTTCGCTCCTATAGAACGATGATGTAAACGAGACGCCAGCTCTTCATTAATTTTTTTCGTCGATTTCCTCTATCGATCCCTCTATCAATCATATTTTGGAATATTTTTCATAAAATAAACCTTTTGTTTGCCCTCCCTTGTGTCTCTTTACCAATATTATGTTCTTAAAATCGTGCAAAAGTCCAATCGATTTGGTATAATACATCTTACCTGATCACTTGGAAAGAATGGATATCTTCATGTCGCTCTCGCAAATTCTGCCGTTATTAGAAATGCTTCTTATCAACATATATGCCTTGCACTGCTGCTGCAACAAAAAATTCTCAGCCGCAAGAACCTTTATAACGTTGGGTCTTTTCACGCTTGTATTTGGCACAACACTCTTCGCGTTGTCCTATAAACTGCCTTTTCACGGGGATGGAAAATTTTTCTTTTTGGGCTTTATTTACCTGATCCCTTTTGTTTATCTTTATCAGGAAAATATTTTTGTTCTATTTACAATCATGTGTACATGTTGGACATATACATTAGGAATCTTGAGCCTATCTTTGCAATTCGCCGGCATGTTCGGGGATGGTAATGCTGTTTATATCCTGGTTAGTTCCACCGTGCTCTTTATTGCAACACTGATCCCCTTTCACCGTCTAATTCTACCCAAATATATCTTTATTCTTGCACACTCCGAATTTTTACCCCAGCATTGGAATAAAAATATCGCCTTAACCGCCTGTCTTCATTTTTTATTGCTGATGGTCTTGAACCAAATTTTTCTCTTGGACGACCCCTCCTTATTTAAAATTTTCGCCCTAATTTTGACACTTTTTTCGATCTTCACATCTTATTTTATCCTTTACAAAATCGTTTTAGACGCCATCAAAATGAATCAATTGGAACACGCAGCGCTGCATGATCCCCTGACAGGGCTTGGAAATCGCGCTTCTTTATTAAAGCATTTGCATCTTCTACTAGAAACCGATCAGACTTTTTCTATCCTGTTTATGGACCTTGACCGTTTCAAACAAATTAACGATCAATACGGACATTCCGTCGGAGATCAATATCTAAAACATTTTGCCGAAATCAGTTCGAACGTTCTTCGTGACGGCGGCAAAGTTTATCGTTTTGGCGGCGATGAGTTTATCGCCCTTTATTATGGGGTCATTTCGCCGGAAATCATTGATGTTCTAAAAACTTGTCCGACTTGGGATCCAGGCGCGCCATGTCCTTTTAATCAGGTAAGCGCCGGCGTTCTGCTGTGCCAACCCCCCCATAAAAATATTAACCAGATTCTCCAGCAAGTGGATCGTCTCATGTATCAAAACAAACAAAAAAAACGTTCGCATAAATTCCCCTAATTCATTAGTTCATTTACGTTACAGTCTTCTTTGCAAGTAAACCATGTCAACCAGTTGGACGCCGCATTCAAAAATTGGATGGTCATAGTAATCCACAAAGAAACGGCTTAGGCTATGAGAACGAATAAAACCGCACTTTTCATAAAAAGGAACGGTTAACGGACTGTCGCCCGTTCCGACTTGTAAGATCGAATAGTGCGGCCGATACGTCCAAACGATAAAATCGACCAATGCTTTTCCATAGCCTTGCCTTTGGTATTCTGGAAAAACCGCTATATTTTTGATTTCAAGCACTCCATTGCCCTCGTCTGTAACCAGACATTCGCCCTTTATTCGATTCTCCTCTTCCAATACGTACAGCGTTCCCCGGTTCAGGTACCGATCAATCATATTTTCTTGTTCATCGGCTAGTAACAGCAAAGAAAGGTAACGCTTTTTATTTTCTTTTATTTCTCGGATCTTCATATGTTTGCCTCGCAGATTCTGCATGAGTCCCCCTTCGTCTAGATGCTTCCGTTAGTTGATTGGTAACCGACAAGATCAATTATTCCACGTTGGAAAGATTGCCATTCTGCTGAGTGGAGACTTGTTCCTGTTGTCTACGCTCCATGATTCCAGTATAATGATCTTCTAAGCCAAAATATTGTTCAAAAACTGCCTTACAGACCAATCCGGCCGAAGAATACCCGCTGGAGCCATATTCCACAATCCCCGCAAAAGCGACTTGCGGATCGTCATACGGAGCAAAAGCGACAAACACCCCATGCGTATCCGTCAGCGCCCGATCTCCTGCGCGCCCCGTCTCGGCAGTTCCAGTTTTCGCTCCCACCTGAATATGAGCCGGAAAATCATAAAAAAGCGAATAGGCCGTTCCCCCTCTTTGGGTAACCTGCAACATTCCTCTGCACGTTTCCGAAAGCGCATAAGCTCCAATATCCACCTTTCGAATCTGTTGTGGAGTTATTTCCTGGACTTCCTGACCATCATTTGACACAATCCGCTCCACCAAATACGGTTGCATTAAATCGCCTCCGTTGGCCACGGCTGCAATATAATTGGCTAATTGTATGGCGGTATAGCTATTGGATCCTTGTCCAATTGAAACATTAAACGTATCATAATCTTGCCAATTTGTATCAAAATTATAATCAATCTGATATTGCGTTTCTAAAGCTTCCAGTTCGCGCGTTCGTTCCTCTTGAAGTCGCGTTCTTTCTTCCGACGTCTGAGCTTGTTCCAGTAACGTAGCATATCTTTCCTGAATGCTTTCGCGTTGCGCTTCATAGGATTGATCCAGCAAAATGGAATTAATCTCCTCTTTCCACTCCGGCGTAGGAAGAAGCCCTCGGATTTCATAGGGTAAATCAATTCCCGTACGCTCGCCAAGTCCAAATTCTTGAGCCACTCGGATAATTTCCTCTTCTCCAGCGCGGCGGCCGGCCTCCTGAAAATAGACGTTGCAGGATACAGCCATCGCCGAATAATAATTGAGGTTGCCATGATACCCCGTGCAGCGAATATAAGGAGCAATCCAATACCGCCCTGCACAATTGACATAATCCGTTTCCGCATTCATCACTCCCAGATCTAAAGCGGCCATGCCTGTTACGGGTTTAAACGTCGAACCAGGCGGATAGCTGCTTTGAATCGCACGATTCGTTGCCGCTCCCGGATCCATCGGATCATAGCTGTCCCCTTGCGGAAAATAATAGGCCGCCCTTTCCTGACTGATGTTCCCTTTCCAATCATCCGGATACATATCCGGTTTACTGCTCATCGCTAAAACTTTCCCGGTATCCACCTCTAATAAAACGGCAGAAGCCACTTTGGCTTTTGGATGCTCCACTTGAAGCTGGCTGAGAACTTGATTCAATGTTTCATCCATCACCGTTTGTAATTTCAGATCAATCGTCAAATATAAATTTTTCCCCGGCTGCGGCTCTAATGTCACCAATTCCTGAACCAAATTCCCGCGCGAATCCACTTCTACCCGGCGCGCGCCGACCGTCCCTCGAAGCAGATCCTCATATTGTCTTTCAATGCCGGTTTTTCCAATTAAGCTGTCCAATTGATAAACATTTTCCTCCGCCGCATCCAGTTCCTCCTGGCTAATGGAATGAATATAGCCTAAAACATGCCCGGCAATCTCTCCTTCCGGATATGTCCGTAACGATTCAATATCAATATTTAATCCCGGAATATACTGGCGATTTTCTTCTAAACGCACCACTAAATCCCACGGAACCTCTCTTCGTATAACCGCCGTCTCATAATCCTGTAAGCTCATGCTGTCTAATAACTCTTGAATAGATTCTTGTGTAAGTTCCGGATAGAATTCTCCCATAATTTCCGCTAATTTGCGAATGGCGTCCGGATCCTCCTGTATGGCGCTCGGACTTAAACTGACTGTATAGACCAGTTCGTTTCCGGCCAGTACGGTTCCATCGGACGCATAAATTTCCCCGCGTGTTCCTTTGATCGGAAGCAAGCGGATCCGATTATCGCTTGCTTGAGTTTGATATTGATCGCTTTGCAGCAATTGTACGATGGCTAAACGGATGATTAAAATACCTAATAACCCAAAAATAACAAACAGGTAGGTTCTTATTTTATTAGCCTGTTCATTCTGTTCCACAAGCGATCCTCCTCTTCTGCCGGTTTAAGCCATCCTTGCGTATGTGAATAGTAGTACCACAAGTATAACGGGATTGCTAACATCGTCTGATAGACCGTTTGTATAAAAAGTCTTTCAAAAATAACGCCTACATCCGTTGTGTAAAGATCAAAAACCGCTATAAAAAACCCAAATAATACGGCATGGATTATACTTCCGCCCAAAACGCCCAATGGGCCAATCCACGGGCTTTCTGGATTAATTTGGCGATACGTTTTTCCCAGCAGGTAACCGATCAATCCTTTACATAATATATTGATCCCGATGAAGCGGCCTAAGTACAAATCCTCCAATAGACCGCAGCATACCCCATAAATTCCTCCGCGCACCGCCCCATTGAGCAATGCAAAGAAAACCACAAAAATAAACACGACGTCCGGCAAAACGCCGTTCACTTTGAAGATTTGAAGTCCGGTTGATTG
>CALXSZ010000145.1 GCA_944391275.1 uncultured Syntrophomonadaceae bacterium | reverse complement strand
TGGGATCCCGATAGCCGGGCCGAAGAAAACACAGTTTGGACCTATATTTTTTATCTGCGTAGGAAACTGGAGGCCATCGACGCTAATGTACAAATACGCACGATGCGTGGCGCGGGATACATCCTGGAGGTGCGTCGATGAAACTCCATATGAAGCGCCGCCTACAAATTCAGTTTATACTTCTATCGGTTGCTGCGCTGGTCCTTTTGCAAGCATTCATTGTCGCTTTCAGCATTTTCAAGAGTTATCAGCAGATGACCGTCAATGCCGACCGGATTATCCTATTGGCTGACACATCCCCTCATTCATCGGAAATCGGTGATGTAAGGTACTTTCGCGTATCATACAGTCTTGAAGATAAAACCTTCGAAACGGATCTTACCCATACTTCACTGGTCACACCATCCGCCGCTATGAAGTATGCAAAAGAAGTCATTGATAATCAATCGGACCGCGGGTATGTGCAACATTACCGCTATCTTGTCCACCGTGGGCAGGACGGTATTCACGTTACATTTCTTTCCCGTTATGAGGCTATAGAGGCTTTCCGGAATAATGCGGAAACATTGATTTTGGTTTCTATTGGTGGAATTGCAGTGATGGCGGCAGTTCTCGCTGTTGTGTCAGCAAAGGTGGTTATACCCCTTGTGAAAAACCGTCAAAAGCAAAAAGAATTCATTACCTCCGCCAGTCACGAGCTAAAAACTCCGCTAACCGTGATCCATGCTGATGCCCAGCTCCTGGAATCCGAGATCGGGGAAAATGAGTGGCTGTCGGACATCGTCAAGCAGACAACCAGCATGACCGAAATGACGAATAGGTTGGTGTACCTGGCACGGGCCGAGGAACAAGATAACCATTTCGTCAAAATTAACTTCCCCATCTCCGACGTGGCAGAGGATGTGACGGATTCCTATCGTTCCGTCGCTCAGAACTGTGGAAAAAGCTACACAGCGAAAATTCAAGCCGGTCTGTCCTATTGTGGGGATGAAAAAGCAATTAGGGAACTAATGACGGCTTTACTTGATAATGCGTTCAAGTACAGCACAGAGGGCGGAAATATTATTGCGAAGCTTTCCGCAGAGGGAGGAATTCGGTTTACCGTCGAAAATACGGTGTCGAAAATGGATCCGAAACAGTTGGAGAATTTTACAGAACGTTTTTACCGTACAGACGCCTCCGACAAAATAAAGGGCTTTGGCATTGGTCTTTCTTTCGCCCAAGTGGTTGCCGGAGCGCATAAAGGAAAACTGACGGTGACTCTGCCCAAAGAAGATATGATTCAAATTTCAGCGATTTTAAAGTAGTAAAAATTGAGGTGCATCTATGACGACGAAAAGAATCATTCATGCAAGTGTTGGATTATTGCTGGCGGCAGTTTTGCTGGCAGCTATGAGTGCCTGCGTCACAGTTGATACCGGCAATGGAAGCAGTGAAGTTACTTTGGAACGAAGCGATGCTTCCTCTCTGGCAGAACAAAAAATTTTTTCTGCTGAATCCGAAGAATTTTCTTCTGAAGAGTTTGCGCCCACTTCGTTCCAAGCGTGCAGTATGACAACCGATGAGATGGAGGTTTTTGGGTATTGGCTGTATACGCCGGAAAACCCTGTTAAAAATATGCCGTTAATCGTCTACCTGCATGGTGCCGGCGGAAGAGGCGAAGATTTGAATTTAGTGGTGTCGGATGAAGATTTCCCGAAGTATTTGCAGTCTGGGGAATTGGGAGACGTCAGAGCGTATGTCCTAATTCAATTCCTCAGTTGCCGTCCTCCCAGCGCGGATGGAACAACATCAGCAATTCTCTGTATAGTCTGATTCAAAAAACGGTTTCCGACTTTTCCATTGATGAAAATAATATTTCATTGGCTGGATTCAGTATGGGCGGTACCGCAACATGGGAATTCGCGGCAGAATACCCCGAGCTTTTTGCGAGAATCGCGCCTCTTTCTGGAAGTGCAAGAGGCGTATTGGACCAGGTTTCGGTTCTGCAAGAAGTTTCTGTATGGGCCTTTGTTGGTTCCGCTGATACTGTTATTGCGCCAAATTCATCAGAGCAAATGGTTGCGGAATTAAAAAAAAACCGGAGCTACAGCAGACATTACTGTGTTTGACGGCGCGGACCATGTTTCCGTGCCCTCACGGATCTATTTTGACGAAAATATTAACTTTGTGGACTGGTTGATTGGGAACGTCGAATAATTTAAGCCGGTAAGAATAGCAAAGCGCGCTGCTGTTTCTTATACAACATAATTTTAAGGAGAAACGATATGAAATTTGTACAGAAGTTTTTCAGTATCCTTTTGGCAGCGCTAATGGTTTTGATACCGTTATCTACGACCACTATGGCAGCTAATCCTTCGGATGACGACGATATGAATATGTATCTAAACAGCGACTTTATTGAAAAGGAACAGCCGGAGCTGGACGAAGAAACAAAAAAGCTGATTTCTTTCTATCATAAAAATCCCACCGATGAAAACTACTTTAATCTTCGGGAGAAAGTAATCGAGGACTATAATGCTGTCGTAGCAAGGAAGGAAACAAAACTAAGCGAATTAAAAGCCGAAACCGAAGGAAAACCAGGCGGGAAGGAAATCGTTGCGGAGATGGAGGATTTGGTTCAGGATATCTACATCACCTACTGGGATCGAATCAATAGCAGTATGCTCCGATTTACCGACCCGCTCCTCTTGGAGTGGAGGGTTGAGACTGCTCCCCGGTACGAGTATATTCCCGTCATGGGTGCGGGTGAGAGCATTTATGTAAAGCGTACCCCTGTTACCAACGCTGAGTACGCGGAGTTTTTGATAGCAACGGGCTATCCTGCTCCATTTAACTGGACGGATGGAACGTACCCATCTGGAGAAGACAGATATCCTGTTAATTTTGTTTCCTATGAGGACGCGCAGTCATACTGTTACTGGTTGACAAAACAGGATGGCGCGAATACCTACCGTTTGCCCAATGAAAACGAGTGGGAACTGGCGGCAGGTCATATGCCCAAGGACGCGGACTTTAACTGCGGCGTCAGCGATGGTAGGACGCCGGTTGAAGAATATGCGGATGTTACAAGGGGGGGCTCATGGAGCGATTGATTTCTGGGGGAATGTGTGGGAATGGACTTCCACAGTGCGTTCTGAATCGAATGATGCTATGATCCTGGGGGTCAAGGGCGGTTCCTGAGATTCTGACAGGACAGATTGTCGAACGGAATACCGAGAAGAAGGTCGGGATGCTTCCGAAGGGTATGTGGATGTGGGATTCCGGGTGATTCAAGTGCTGAACGGAGAAGAACCGGAGCAAATGATAGAACTTACGACCCTTCAAGCGCCTACTGTATCGGCAACTTCCTCTTCAGAGGATAGCATTACCCTATCCTGGAAACCAGTCGATGGAGCAGTGGAATACCAAATCTTTGAATACTTCGAGGAAACAGAACGGATGAGTATGTTAAATAGAACAGCAGATACAACCATAACCATGGAAAATTTAGAGCTGGGCAGCACTCACAGCTACATCGTTCAGCCGATTTCTTGTGTTGAAATTGCCGATAATGTATCGCCGGAGTATAGCGTTATGGCGACCTGCGGCCAAGAACAGGATGCAAAAGACGCTTTGAGCCTTTTATCGCCAAGTGAAGCGACAGCCTCAGAAGAAAATGGCCAAGAGTCGGACAGTATGGTCATGCCAATTGTAATGGGCTGTATTGCCGCTGTCGGCAGTGTTTGTCTCATCGTAATTGCCCTAATAAAGATAAAGCGCTGAGGTCAGCACGCAAAAAATCCTGTCTGAATTTTTGAAAAACCAGATAGGATTTTTATTTTTTTACAAATAAGTACTATTTGCCACACGACGACTTTGAAAAATCGAAGCCGCCGTTTTTGGCGTACCTTACAAACGAACGACGACTTACAAGATTACGGCGATATCTTGGAGTTATCATCGTGGTTCTTTTCTTGCGATATAATTCAACAAACTTTTACTTATCCAAAAACCCCTTGTGCTATTTGGAGATATTCCGGCTATGAATATGAACTGTCAATACATCTAACTACTGCTTACATTTCCTTTGCGCTCGCCCACGTCTTACAGACGCATTTTGATTTTTCCACTTCCGTTATTCTTTTTGCCGTTTGCAGTTATAATCCGTATACTGGATTGCTCATACCGTTCGGCAGTTGATTCAGTTGTAACCGTTGAATTATCATTTCGGGATATTCCTTCATCCTGTTAAATCTTACAGTTTGCCTTTCCTTTGAGATATGCGTACACAGTCTCTATTATTTGCGTAAATAAAACATATTACGGCGTGTGACCTATAATTTATCTTAAATAATCTTGAAATCCATAGAAAAATGTGCTACATTTTAAAAAAAAGTCAATAATTTGACCGTAAAAAAATGTACTAAGGACGGTGAGCTATGACTAAGGAAGATCGGAAAAACGCATATCTATATTGCAAATTTAGAGATGAACAATTTGCCCTGTATGACGAGTATGCCAAACGCAATGGCATGATGATGAAAACTCTGCTGGTAGTCAACGTCCTCTTTTATGACGCTTTTTACCAAAAAGGCGGCATGACCCAGAAGGAGATCTGCCAGCGGACCTTTCAATCCAAACAGACGGTAAACCTGATCATCAAGAATCTTCTGGCCGAGAACTATGTAACCGTCACCGAGGTGCCGGAAAACAAACGAAATAAAATTGTCCGAATGACTGACGCAGGGCGGGCGTATTGCGAAAAAGTTGTGCGTCATATCACATGGGCGGAGGACACGGCTATGTCCATGTTTACACCAGAGGAACAAAAACAACTCATTGATCTGTCAAGGACATTCACAAAAAATCTGACCATGCTGGTCAATCAGGAAATGGAGGACTAACAAATGGAATTTTACGAGGTAATCAACAAGAGAAGAAGCATCCGTCAATTTGAGGACAGGGAAATCCCCAGGGAGGTATTAGAGAGGATTTTGGACGCGGGATTAAAAGCCCCATCTTCCAACCATCAAAGGCGTTGGGAACTGGTAACGCTAACGGACAAGGCTATTATCATGGATTTAGCTAAATTTATTCGCCCTTACCCTTGCCGTATAGGGGAGCCGAAAACGCCACAACAGGAAATGTTTAAGATTGCCTATCCCCGCCAGCGCACCATGATCGAGGAAGCAGCTTGTGTAATCCTGCCTTACTTCAAGCAGCAATACCCTTTGAGCGAGGATAAAAACGGCTACGGGCTTATGGATTACGGCGCAGCATGGGCGCTGGTGGAAAATATGCTTCTTGCTGCCACCGCTGAAGGGCTGGGGTCTGTTGTCCATATTCCGGTGAAGAAGGAGCCGGAACAGATTAAAGATTTTCTGAAAGTGCCCGACGGCTGGTCCTTGCCTGCCCTGGTGGTGCTGGGCTATGCCGTCAAAGACCCCCTCTTGCCAACCCAAGTTAAGGCCACAGTAGAGAACAAGGTACACTGGAACAAGTGGTAAACCACAGGAGGAAACATCATGGAATTTCATGAAGTTATCAATAAAAGAAGAACAAGCCGGGAATGGACAAACAAAGAAGTTGATTTTGAAGCAATTAAGCAGATTATCGCTGCCGGAATGAAAGCCCCCTCATGGGATCATTACCGAAATTGGCAATTTATCGTTCTCCATGAGCGCAAGGAAAAGGAACAAGCATTTGCATACGCAAAAGCTGTTGCCAAGCGTTATGTGGACAGCAACCACACCTATTCCCGCCCCAATCTGGCGCAGAAAATGTACGCCTACGCCATGCCAAGGCAGTATTCTATGCTGGTGGATTGTCCCTATGTGATCGTTCCGTTATTCAAATGTGCCAGACTTAACGCGGAATGGGTGAGCAAGCTGAACCCACTATCCACCGCATGGTGTGTTGCTGAAAATATTATGCTCGCTGTTATCAACGAGAGACTTGGATACTCTTTGCGTATTCCACTCAATAAGGAACACAATGTTGTGCTTGCGAAACTTGGCGTGCCTAACGGGTGGATGACCCCTTGCTTTATTGGAGTAGGTTATCCCAAAGAAGATGAACTGGTTTTGGAACAGTATGACAGTACCCCGGACAGTCATATTCACATGGGAGGGTGGCGATCATGAACTGCCTGCTGATTCGAGAAATCGAGGTAAAAAGCGTTATCACAAAATCCAATTTGCCCGTATGCGAATATTCCGTCAACCCCTATGTGGGCTGTACGCATGGGTGCCGATATTGCTATGCGTCATTTATGAAGCGTTTTACAGGCCATGCAGAGCCGTGGGGAACTTTTTTAGATGTCAAGAGTTGGCCGGAAATGAAAAATCCCTCAAAATATGCAGGTAAAGAACTGTTTATCGGATCCGTTACAGACCCCTATCTTCCCCAAGAAGAACGATATGGACGCACACGCGCTTTGCTGGAACAATTAAAGGGAAGTGGAGCGAAAATCAGCATTGCGACAAAAAGTGATTTGATCTTGCGCGATTTGGATTTGATACGGACTTTCCCAGGCGCTCGCGTTTCATGGTCGATCAATACGCTGGACGAAGATTTCAAAAACGATATGGATAACGCTTCCAGTATTGAGCGGCGGCTTGTGGCTATGGAAGTATTCCACCGGGCGGGGATCCGCACGACTTGTTTTGTTTCCCCCATATTCCCCGGTATTACCGAGGTAAAAGCAATTATTGACCGCACAAAAGGCCAGTGCAATTTGATTTGGTTGGAAAATCTCAATTTGCGGGGCAACTATAAAGCGGTGATTATGGGCTATATAGAAGAAAAATATCCCGAATTGTTATCTCTCTATCAAGAGATTTACCAAAAGGGAAACCGCCGATACTGGGAACTGCTGGACGCAGAGTTAAAAACCTATGCCGCAGAGATCGGACTTGACTATGTAACAAACGACGATAGTATGCAGCGTCCTTTTGACGCACCACCTGTTGTTGTCAATTATTTTTATCACGAGCAGATTAAAAAATCCGCGAGGAAAGGTGGTGGCAGCCATGCCGGAATTGCCGGAAGTGGAAGCGATAAGGCGGGTGATTGAGCCGCAGATACAAGGGTTTGCGATTGAGCAGACTATAGTCAGCCGACTGGAAGTGATTGCCCAACCTACCGCCGATGAATTTTGCCGCTGTCTTACGGGACAAGTTTTTGACAGCATAACACGGCGGGGAAAATTTCTTGCTATTATGCTCAAAAGTGGAGATAAAATCATCGTTCACTTGTGAATGACCGGGTGCTTGCTGGTAACACCAGCAGCCTACCCGGAAGAAAGACATACACATATCATTTTTCGGTTGAACAACGGCAAAGAACTACGCTTTTCGGATACGCGCCGTTTCGGACGTTTCTGGCTGATTAGGAAAGGAGAAACAGATACATGTAGCGGAATTGAAAAGTTAGGCAAGGAACCGCTTGCCCTGGACTTTACTGCGGAATATCTGTCTGCCAGATTAGCAAAGCGGAAAAAGTCTATCAAAGAATGTCTGATGGAGCAAAGCGTGATTGCCGGGATTGGAAATATCTATTCCGACGAGATTTTGTTCGCGGCAAAAATTTGTCCTACGCGGCCAGCAAATAGCCTAACCGCAGAAGAATGGAAATGTCTTGCCAAAGTTATCCCGGAGCGGCTGTCGTTCTTTATCCAAAAAAATGAAATCTTCCCGGAAGAATATTTGGAAACAAAAGGACAGGATTACCGCAACACACCGTTTTTACAGGCTTACGGACATGAGGGAGAGCCTTGTCCGAATTGCAAATCAACACTTTGCCGCATGGCGATTGGGGGGAGAAGCAGTACATTCTGCCCTCATTGCCAAAAATAAATTGGAAGGAAAAATCTAATTGAGATATGATTCGATCTTATGTCTTGTTTGTGGTAATAAAACAAGATTGCAAGTACGGAAAGATATAGAACTGAAAAACATTCCGCTTTCCTGTTCCAAATGTAGGTAAAAAACTTTAATCAATGTAAAAAAGCTGAATATATCCGTTATCCAAAAGCCGGACACTTTAGACGCAGAGCCAATAACACGCAAGATAAAAATGCGGTTATCGGCTCTGATTGTTTGGGGGTGTAAATATGTTGATTGCCATTTCCCATTATCTACAATCAAAAAAAGCTCTTGTGTTTGCATGGGATTTTGCGCCCATGAAGATGAACACACAAATGATATAGTTCCCTTTGTTAATTCATATATTCAACGCCCATGTGGTTTTATGATGCATGGACATTTAGACGGACAAAAAGCCTTGATTTATGTGGCTTGCAGGGTGCGGCAACGGAACGAGTAATATCATATTTCTCGGAAGTGCAAAAATGTTGTTCTATCGTTCCGTGTGGTTTTGCTTAGGAGCAAGATCATTTTTAGAACATACAATTTTTACGCTCATAAAAATTATTCTGCTGGGTTTTAATCGAGATTAAAGACCGTTTGCATTGTAGCCGTTTGGGACTACTATAATTGGATTTAATTCAGAGTAAGAGAGACCGTTTGGTAGAAAACATTCTTGTTCTTTAAACCAAAAGAGCGTGCGTTGAATTTACCTTATTTTTCCAGATTGAATTCGTTTAGAATGAAGAAAAATCGTACATAAATAAAGTAAAACCCATTCTTTCAAATGAAAGAATCTCAAGAAAGGCGGTTTTACGATTTATGTATGTAAATAAAGTGGAGATTTGTGGGGTGAATACATCGCAGCTCCCCGTATTAAAAAATGAAGAAATGCGTCGTTTATTTACTCAAATACAATCTCACACGGAAGACGCGGCAGCCGCTCGGGAAAAACTGATCCAAGGAAATTTACGTTTGGTGTTGAGTGTAATTCAGCGCTTTCATAATCGTGGTGAATCCATGGATGATTTATTTCAAGTAGGTTGTATTGGGTTAATGAAAGCCATTGACAATTTCGATTTGTCGCAAAACGTTCGCTTTTCTACGTATGCTGTACCGATGGTGATCGGGGAAATTCGGCGTTATCTAAGAGATAATAATGTCATTCGCGTTTCACGTTCGTTGAGGGATATTGCCTATAAATCTTTACAAGCAAGAGAACACTTGCTGTTAAAAAATGGAAAAGAACCGTCGGTGGAACAAATTGCGGAAGAATTAGATATCCCGCGCGAGGAAATTGTATTTGCGTTGGATTCCATTCAAGAACCGGTGTCGTTATTCGAATCGGTTTATAATGATGGAGGGGACCCGATTATGGTAATGGATCAGGTTTGTGATGAAAAAAGTTCTGGAGAAAATTGGCTGGAAGATATTAATTTAACTGAAGCGGTGAACCGCCTGAACGAACGAGAACGGTATATTATTGATTTACGGTTTTTTAAAGGACGCACACAAATGGAAGTTGCCGAAGAAATTGGGATTTCTCAAGCACAGGTTTCACGATTGGAAAAAGCGGCGTTGAAACAACTGCGTAAATACGTCTAAAAGTGTTTGATTATTACTTTTATGCCCAATAACAAATTCTTCCCTGGGGTTTATTTGCCATGCCTTTTGTGTTATAATGCTTAGACAAATGTGTTTTTTTAGTGGAAAGGACGAAAACCCATGGAAAGAATCAGGATTCATGATATCCGGGTTCGAGAAGAAATAGAAGCTGTAACGAAATGGTTCCGAGCTGAAACCCAGGAATGGCTCAGATATATTGATCAAGAGGATCAAAAAACATTTCGCAAGGACGATACATGGAACGATCTGGTATATATTGTCATATATGCTTTTCGGTTATATGGGCATTCAAAAGAGCGTGTAATCCGTATGGCTGGCTTATTATGCCTGTTGCGTTGTTCGGGGCACCTGCATGATCGGATTCAGGATGGCGCAGAGGAACCGAATCCTAGAAAAGCTTCATATCTTTTGCTTGTGGGAGATCAGATCATGGCCCGAGCGCTACAATTGTTGGCAGAAGATGAAGCATTCGTGTTGATTCCGTACTTTGCACGGATCGTTGTACGGATGAGTGAGGGTATGGTGCGTTATACGGAACGTTCCCAAATCGATTTGGAAATATTGGACTATACGCATGCTTCTTGGTATGAGGCGGCTTTTTATAGCGCGGCTTGTTTAGCCGGACAGACCGATCTGCAACAAAAAAGAGCGGGGAGATTTGGATGGAATTTGGGAATGTTTTTAGAATCTTCCCGGCAGGGACTCGCTTTGACAAATCCAAGAATATTTTATGAAGCCGATTGGGAAACCCTTCCGGATGGATGGGAAAAGCAAGCGTTGATGCAATTTACAAAAGCTGTATCGAGCGTACAAAATCAAAGAGTCAAAGAAAAAGTCTATATGACACAATGACATCCGTTGAAACTTTAGTCAAAGAAAGCAAAGGATACAAAATGGCCTATAAAGGAATGCTTGATTTCATACAAACACTGGACGATCAAGGAGAATTGATGCGTATTACTGCGGCGGTGGATCCCGTATTGGAAATTACGGAAATTACTGATCGAATCTGTAAACAGCATGGTCCGGCGCTATTATTTGAAAATGTCAAGGGATCTAAATTTCCGGTTTTCATCAATGCCTTTGGTAGTGAGAAGCGCATGGGGCTTAGTTTGGGAATGGAAAACATTGAACAAGCGGCTGCGCGTGTTCGAGAACTGATTACTATGCTGGAGAAACTTCCTGGGGTCTCCTGGGGAGAACGAATAAAAATGATTCCTGAATATTTACCTAAAGTCCTTCCTTTGGCGTGGATTATGCCGAAAATCGTTCGGGAAGGCGCTTGTCAGGAAGTGGTTATGACGGAACCGGATCTTACGCAATTGCCCATTTTGCAGTGTTGGCCGGAAGACGCTGGACGTTTTATTACCTTGCCGCAGGTTTTTACCCGTAATCCGAAAACCGGAATGCGTAATATTGGAATGTATCGTTTACAAGTATACGATTCCAAAACGACGGGAATGCATTGGCACGTTCACCATGACGGCGCCAATAACTACCGCATGATGAAAGAACAAGGAAAAAACCGTATTGAAGTAGCGGTAGCCTTAGGAGGCGATCCCGCTGTAACCTATGCTGCGACCGCTCCACTGCCCAGGGATTTGGACGAGCTGTTGTTGGCCGGATTCTTCCGGGGCAAAGGCGTGGAATTGGTAAAATGTAAAACCGTTGATCTGGAAGTACCTGCTGATGCAGATTTTATTTTAGAGGGCTATGTTGAAGCGGATGAAAAACGGGTGGAAGGGCCTTTTGGGGATCATACGGGGTATTATTCCTTAGCTGGAGAGTATCCGGTTTTTCATCTGACTTGCCTCACGCATCGCAAAGATGCGATTTATCCGGCTACAGTAGTCGGCAAGCCTCCTATGGAGGATTGTTACATGGCATTGGCGACGGAACGCATTTTTCTTCCGGTTATTCAGATGCTTCTTCCAGAAATACGCGATTTACATATGCCCATGGAGGGAGTTTTCCATAA
>CALXSZ010000144.1 GCA_944391275.1 uncultured Syntrophomonadaceae bacterium | reverse complement strand
CCATTATGCTACACTGCGTCAAATGCCTGGGATCTACTGCATCAAATTCTTGAAAAACCGTTGAAAAATAAGCTTGAATCGGTATTCCAAAACTGTCTTCTATAAGCAAAACTCTCTTTTCACAAGGTGCATACAAATTACGATGTTGTACATATCCATAATTATTTCCAATATACATCATATAAGGATCTTGATTAAAATAATCCGGTTGTTGCATATACTTTTCCCTCATATTTGTTTCTTCGAAATTTCCCTTTAACAATAATCCTGGAATATGGCAAGACATCTCTGTTGGAATTTTGGGTATATAGTAAGCAAAATCATCCACCCCTTCAAAGAAAACCCCTACTCGCCTACCAAAACTTCCTAAGTACCAATCTTCCAACGTATGCGCATCCCAATTTTCGAGCTGGGTATATTCGCTAACAATCGATTCTTCCGGGAAATACGATTGAAGCACATCCGCAATTTTTTGAAATCCCACAAAAGCTCCGGTATAATTCCAATGATGATCCGTTTTGTAGAAATATTTTTCCACCATTTCCGGCGTTGCTGAGAGATTGGTACGCAAATCCAAGGTATCCACCTGTTTTTCCGCTAAATAACTTAACATAGCATCCACATTTTCATTGCTGTAATCTTCCACGCCAATTGGAAGGGATTCTTTATTTAAATCCACTTTAGAGGGAGTAAGAACATATAAAAATGGAATATTTTCATCCTCGCAAAACGCCGCCACGTTAGCAATTTTTTCTCCAACCGGTTCAACGTCTATTTCCCTCATCGTCGAAATCAACATCCCATTATTTAATTTCACGACGTTATTGCAAATCCTGCGCCCCGTTAGACGGGCAAACAATCCATTCAGGTTAACAAAGTTGTTTTCTTGTTTAAGATTTGCGCTATAGGCGGTTTTCACTTCCTCGGTAAAACCCGTAAAATCAATTTCCTTGGACTGAAGCTTTTGAATGGGTTCCACTAATAATACGCCGTTACTCAAAATGAAAAAAGCCAAAAGGGCAATAAGACATCCTGCCATGATCCCTTTTATTTTATACTTTCTTTTTTCCCATTGTTCATCCGGCTCATGAAGCGGTAGGTTCTTTTTTTTATTCACGGTTTTCTCCTTTCCTAAAAATTGAAATAAACGGGTGGATTATGATAATTCATCACAATAAAGGACATCGAAACCAAAAACAGCACGATTTGAATCGCGTAACATCCCGTATAATAAATCGTTCCGATTTTTTCTCCACGGCCTTGCATTTTTTCCGTTAACCACCGGAAGATTGGCGTTGAAAAAATGATCCCTATGACAATCAAAATGAAATATTCTCGGAAATTAAACAAAAATGTCGGATCTAAAAAACCATTTTCTTCTAAACCAATCATTGCTTTGAAGTACAAAACGGCGCCCGATAAATGTTCCGAGCGGAAAAGAACCCATCCACAAACCACTGCAAGCATGGTAAAAGTTTGATAAAAAACAGCCGACTTTTGTTTTGATAATTTTGAGGGTAAATTCAATAATTTTTCAATAGTAATAAGAACCCCATATAAGATCCCCCATACAATAAATGTCCAATTCGCTCCATGCCAAATCCCCGTCAAAAGCCATACAATGAATAGGTTTAGAACCAATCTGGATTTGTTCACGCGCGATCCGCCTAGGGGGATATAAACGTAATCCCGAAACCAGGAACCCAATGAAATGTGCCAACGCTGCCAAAACTCTCCTACGGTTTTCGAAATATAGGGATAATTAAAGTTTTCTTTAAACGTAAAACCGAACATTTTTCCCAGGCCAATGGCCATATCAGAATACCCGCTAAAATCAAAATAAATTTGAAGCGTATAGCATATTGCTCCAAGCCAGGCCATTCCAACACTTAATTCACTTGTAGCAAAAGCTTTATCGGCTACCTCCGCCAATGTATTGGCTAGAAGCATTTTCTTGTTGAAACCGTACAGGAAACGTAAAAATCCATCGGAAAAGCCTCCCATGGTAATATGACGCTCTGTTTTTATTTGTTCGATAATGTCCGTGTAGCGAACGATCGGACCAATAAGTAACTTCGGAAATAACGCTATGTATAATCCCAAATAACCGATATTTTTTTGCGCTGGAACGCCTCGGTAAACGTCTACGACATAACTAATCGCTGAAAAAGTAAAGAAGGAAATTCCAACGGGAAGAAAAATTTCCGTTTGGGGGACGGACGTCTGCAAACTTGGAAAAAAGGCTCGCAAATTTTCCGTGATAAAATTCATGTATTTAAAAATTCCTAAAAAAACCACATTCCCGGCAATCGTAAAGGCCAGCATCCATTTGCGTCCTTTGCCGCCCACTGGCATTTCATCAATTCGCAGCGCTAAGAGATAGTTGAAAAGGATGGAAAACATCAAACCAAAAACAAACGCCGGCTCTCCCCAGGCATAAAAAAATAGGCTAGCTAGCAGCAGCCAATAATTACGCGCCTTATGCGGCAGGATATAATAGACTCCCAATGCAATTGGGAAAAAAACGAGCAAAAACTCTAAACTGGTAAAAAGCATTCCATTAAACTCCTTTTTCTTGCATCTTTTTCTCAAAAAGTGAAAGAAAAAGTGTACTTTTTCGATCGCTTTTTTATATTTATTTTAATTATATCCATCCTCTCAGATTTTTCAAGAAAAATATCTTTCCGAACATAAGAAGTGCCCACTTTTTCTTTTTTCAACATATTAAGAGGTCTTTGAAAAA
>CALXSZ010000143.1 GCA_944391275.1 uncultured Syntrophomonadaceae bacterium | reverse complement strand
CTCGATTGTGGTGCAACCGGCGTACTCTCCTTTTTAGAACCTTTTCTTCCTGGTCGTCTCATTGAGTATGATGGAAACCGCTATACGTTAAGAGCCAATGATGAAAATGCTTTTTCTGTGGGGAAAGTCCGTTCTTTTCAAGGCGCCGCCCAAGTGGTTTTGCGCGCTTACGCTTGGATCCGGGCTTTGGGTCCGGAAGGTCTATACCAGGTAGCTAAAACCGCCGTTTTGAATAATAATTATCTCGTTAAAAAACTTCTAGAACTTCCTGAAGTTTCTGTTCCATATTGTCCGGAAAAACAGCGGGTTGAACAATGCCGTTACTCACTGGAGAACCTATATAAAGAAACAGACGTGGACACATTGGATGTGCAGCGGCGCATGATGGATTTTGGTATGCACTATTGGCAGAGTCATCACCCTTGGTATGTTCCTCAGCCGATGACGTTGGAACCCACAGAAACGCCGTCTAAAGCCGATCTGGACGAATACATTGAAACGCTGAAAACCATTTTTAAGGAAGCCCGCACGGACCCCGCGCTCGTTAAAACCGCTCCGCATCGCAGCGTTTGCGCACGCTTGGATGAGTCCGGAATGGACGATCCCCAAAAATGGGCCATTACTTGGCGAAGTTATTTAAAAAAATATCAGCCGGATATCAAATGATTTTCCCGTGCGTTATAATAAGAAGAAAGTGAAGGAGGTTATTTTTCAATGATTGCAAAGGAATACCGTAAAATGTTAGAAAATAAATCGGCCATTCGTGAACTGTCCGAATTTGCTACAGCTCGAGGCAAAGAAATCGGGTATGAAAATGTTTTTGATTATAGTTTAGGAAATCCTTCGGTTCCCGTTCCACAGTCTTTCACCGATACCTGCATCCGGCTTTTACAAACCCAGGACCCTATGACGCTGCACGGCTACAGTCCGAGTTTAGGGAATCCTTATTTCAAGGAAAAAGTCGCAGAAAGCTTAAAAAGGCGCTTTCATCTTCCCTATACGGCTGCGCATATATTTCCTACGTCAGGAGCGGCGGCGGCCGTAGCGCATGCAGTTCGATGCGTGACCGAACCGGGGGACGAAGTGTTAACGTTCGCTCCGTTTTTCTCTGAATATACGCCTTACATCAACCAGAGCGGCGCTGTTTTGAAGGTCGTTCCGGCCAATACGGAAACTTTCCAAATCAATTTTTCAGCGTTTGAAGCAATGTTAAATGAAAAAGTCATGGCAATCCTCATAAACACCCCCAATAATCCCTCGGGAGTGGTTTACTCAACTGAAACGATTCAGCAACTAGCCGCTATTTTGGAAGCAAAATCCCAAGAATTTGGCCATGATATCTACATTATTTCTGATGAACCTTATCGAGAAATTGTTTTTGCCGGGGTGGATAACCCTTGTATCAGCCAATATTACGCCAATACGCTCGTTTGTTATTCGTTTTCAAAATCGATGTCGCTGCCGGGCGAACGTATCGGGTATTTAGCCGTAAATCCCGCTTGTAAAGACGCCGAAACCATTGTTCAAATGTGCGGGCAGATTTCTCGCGGAATTGGGCATAATTGTCCATCTTCTCTGATGCAGCTAGCCTGTGCGGAAGTTATTGATGAAACGTCGGATCTTTCCGTTTATGAAACAAATATGAACCTCCTTTACGAGGCGCTGGTTGAATTTGGATTTACGGTAGTCAAACCCGGCGGCACTTTCTATATTTTCCCCAAAGCTCTAGAGGAAGACGCCGTAGCTTTTAGCAATAAAGCGAAAAAATACGATTTGATTTTGGTTCCCGGCGATGGGTTTGGCTGTCCAGGATACTTCCGGATGGCTTACTGTATTGACACCGAGAAGGTTAAGCGTTCTCTTATTGCGCTCCGCAAATTTGTCGAAACGGAGTATCCGTCGTTCTAACGGAAAATTTTTCGGAAACAACCTACAAAGTATTTTTGGGAAAAAGTTTTGTAAAAAATAAAATTTCTATACGAAACATACGAAACAAATGTGAATATTTTCCTGTCTCCGGAATTCACTAGATATGAAACATCCATATATATTATAAAAACATGAAAAAGCACAGAGTTTCTTCTCTCTGTGCTTTTATTTTTCCCCGCATGATTCTTTTCCTAATTTTTCTTTCGCAAACGTTTCAATACGCCGCATACGGTAAGCTACGCCCGATTTACTTAAAGGAGGATGAAGTGAATTTCCCAGCTCCTGTAACGTATCCTCCGAGCGTTCCATCCGTAGCTGAACCAATTCTTGATAAGCAGGTGGGAACGTTTGAAGCCCAAATTGTTCAATGACACGTCCAATCAGTTCTCGCTGACGCACCGCTGCGGCCACGGATTTTTCTAAATTGGCGGTTTCACAATTTACTTGACGATTGACGTCGTTTTTTACCGAACGATAAACACGCATATTTTCGTATTCTAATGCCGCGCGGGTACCCCCAATATGTTGTAAAAATTGACAAATTCGATCGCCGTCTTTTAAATAAAGTTGAAAGCCTTTTCTCTTACGTATAATTTTTGCGTCAATTTGCATTTTTTTCATTATATGATGAATCATTCGAGTGATATCTTCGAATGGAAACCATATTTCTAAGTGATAGCTTTTCTCCGGCGGAGTAACAAATCCGCGGCAAATAAAAGCAGCTCGTAAGAGCGCTCTTCGGCAACAGTCTTTCCGAAAAATTTGATATACTTCTGGTAAAAAATCTCCATTTTTTTTTCGCAAGAGTAACATTTTAGCGGCTTGTAGGGTGGATTCCTGGAGATTCGTCTGGACTTTAAACCAACGATTTTTGGTTGCGCTCCGTCCGTTCATCATCCAAACTTGCGGCTTGCGCTGTCCATTTTGTTTAAGTAAACGATAAATTCGACGCGCTACCGCCGGATGATCCGCAGCAATTTCCATTCGCCATCCAGAGCCGACGCTCCCTTTGAGTTCTCCTCTCAACAGCATAAAAGCCATGATTTCAGCAAAGCAGCAGCAATCTTTTCCCAATGGAACATGGGCCAGCTCTGTCTTGACGTTTTTCGAAAAACTCACTTTTTTCTCCTTTTCTTCTTCTCTTCTTTTCTGCTTTTCTTCTTTTTTATAGAGCGTTGGTTGAAGGTCAATCTCTCCTCACTAAATCCCGATGTTTGATCACAGAAGGATAACCATATCGTTTCAATACTTCGTCAATATGCTCAGCGATCACAACGGAACGATGTTGTCCTTCTGTACACCCAAAAGCAATCGTTAACGCTTCTTTGCCTACAGCAGCATATTGCAACAATAAAAAACGTAATAAATCCATCAATTTACTTTGAAAAGTCCGAGTAATCGGTGTATATAAGACGTATTCCTTGACAGCCTGATCCAATCCATTCATGCGTCGCATCTCCAATTCATCATATGGATTGGGAAGAAATCGTACATCAATGACCAAATCTGCATCCTGCGGAATTCCATGTTTATATCCAAAAGAAAGAATTGTTATTTGCATTCCTTCCATATTGTCCTCCCTATCTGCTTCATGACTATTTACTGCGTTTCCATTGCTTCTTCCAAACCATTCATTCGATACCATATAGCTTACAGGATCATTTGTTCTCTTGGGACGCTCAAATACTCTCCTCTCGCTCCCCGTATAAATATGCCAGGTGCATAAATTCATCTATATTGATGGAAACTTATTCTTTTTACTTTTATTATACCATAAAATCTTCTATCTGCACTTGTCTATCGGTTAATTTTAGAAAACCGTATTCTAAATATTTCTATTTAGGCTCACTTATATGTTTGCGCATTTTAAATAGAAAAAGTCCAACTCCTCTACACGAAACGACCTAGAGGAATTGGACTTTAAAGACAAACTTTTCTCGTTTATAATACACCATAATTCTTTAAGGTTGTTTTGATCATCTCTAATTCTTTTTCACTGGCATGCGTCAGAGGAAGACGAAATCCTCCTACTTCATAACCTAATAAATTCATCGATTCCTTCACTGGAATGGGGTTAGAACAAATAAACATCGTCTCAAATATCGGCATCAATTTTTGGTGTAGCGCTAACGCTTCTTTTGTTTTTCCAGCTAAGTAAGCCTCAATCATTGCTTTAATGTCTTCTCCGGCCACATGGGATGCAACGCTTACCACCCCCACCGCTCCAACCGAAAGCGCCGGCAAGGTTAAAGCGTCATCCCCGGAATAAACACGGATCCTTTCAGGCAAACACCGGACCAGTTGAGCAATTTGCTGGATGTTTCCGGAAGCTTCTTTTACCGCTGCAATATTTTCCCATTCCGCCAAACGCAAAACCGTCTCCGGAAGCATATTGACTCCCGTTCTCCCTGGAACATTATACAGCATAATGGGTAATCCCGTATTTTGCGCTAAAACACGAAAGTGTTGATAGAGTCCTTCTTGCGTGGGTTTATTATAGTAGGGCGTAATACATAATACGCCATCCATCCCAATTTCTTCCGCCATTTTATTCATCTCAACGGACGTCTGGGTATGATTGTTTCCTGTTCCTGCCCAAACTTGGGCTTTTCCCCCAATCGCTTCTTTTACAACCCGAAATAATTGCTTTTTCTCCTCCCGGCTTAGGGTCGGAGCTTCTCCCGTTGTTCCAGAAATAACCAGCGCGTCACTGCCATGTTTAAGCAGATCATCCGCCAGTTCTGCCGCTTTATCGAAATGAACCTTCAGGTTTTCATCAAAGGGCGTTATCATTGCAGTAAATACGCGTGGGATCGACATTCTGTACACTTCCTATCTATATAATATTTTTTTAATGTTCCTTTGTTCCCAAAGAGAATTCTTTATGCAGCGCCATTAAAGCCTTTTTCATATCGTTTTCTTTCACTAGACACCATAAACTCGTATAAGAATCTCCTGATTGTAAAATCGCAATATTTTCCGCCGCCAAAGCATCAACTACCCGGGACATCACGCCAGGTTTTCCTGTCATTCCAGCCCCCACAGCGGCTACCTTCGCACAATGCGGTAAAATATGAAAACGATATCCCATTTTTTCCAATAAAGACTGAACTAAACTTTCATTCTCCTCTTTTACCGTAAAACGGATCTCTTCGGGTTGAATGGAAATAAAATCCAAACTAACGCCTTCTTCGGCTAACCGATGAAAAATTTCTCGTTCCGCTTTAATCGCATCTTCCGGCTTTTTCGAAATACGGAACTGCGTAATATGAGATAGACTTGTAACGCCCGTAATCAGACGTTCCTGCACGTCGCACCCGCCCGCTCCGCCGCCGCGGTTTGTCACCAACGTTCCAGGCGAATCTGAAAATGTGCTGCGTACGCGTAATGGAATATTTTTTTCCATCGCAATTTCAACCGCGCGGGGATGCACGACTTTTGCCCCTTCACGGGCCAATTGGCAAATTTCATTATACGTAACTTGCGATAACAAACGGGCATCCTGAATCAATTTCGGATCAGCCGTCATGACGCCGTCCACATCCGTAAAGATTTCTACGACTTCCGCATTCAAAGCCGCCCCTAAAGCGCTCGCGGTTGTATCGCTTCCACCCCGTCCTAAGGTCGTAATTTCTCCGGACGGCGTTTTTCCTTGAAACCCGGCTACAACGGCTACGTCGTTCTCCTGCAAACACGTTAATAAATATTCAGTCTGCATGGATTGTATACGTGCGTCTCCAAACGTACGATCGGTAATAATTCCGGCTTGCGCGCCAGTCAAAAAACATGTTCTAAATCCTTGCTCCCGTAACTTTGCACTTAAGATAATCCCGGAAATAATCTCTCCGCAAGCCATTAAAAGATCCGTCTCGCGGGCATTTCCTGAGCCATTTTCCCGGAGCAAACTTAATAAGGTATCCGTCGCATAAGGGCTTCCTGCTCGCCCCATTGCCGATACGACTACAACGACTTTATCCGCCCGTTGTAAGGCATTGGCAATATGCCCGCAAACCCGCTCGCGTTGGGCCGGTTCCGCAACGGAAGTCCCGCCAAATTTCTGAACGATGATTTTCATTCAGTTTCACTCCCAAAATAAATTCTTGGGGATTCATTTTAATCCATCATTTTAGGAATTAATACCATTTATTTTGTAACAACAGTTCCGCAATTTGAATACAGTTCGTTGCCGCTCCTTTACGGATTTGATCCCCTACGACCCACATGGCTAACCCTTGGGGAACCGAAATATCCCGACGAATCCGTCCCACATAAACTTCGTCGGTATCCGAAGTCAATAATGGCATGGGATAGAGATCCTTCGTTGGATCGTCCTGTACAATCACCCCCGGAGCTTTACTCAAAACCTCACGCGCTTCTTCCGGAGTGATCGCTTTCTTCGTTTCAATATTAATTGATTCGGAATGACTACGAAATACCGGTACGCGAACGGTTGTCGCAGCAATCCGCATTTCCGGAACGCCAAAAATTTTCCGGGTCTCATTGACCATCTTCATTTCTTCTTTGGTATAGCCTTCCTCAACAAACACGTCAATATGCGGAATCAAATTAAATTCAATGGGATGTTTAAAAACTTTCGGTGTATTGGGAATTCCTTTCACATAATTGCCGACGTGTTCTTGCAACTCCTCTAACCCAGGTTTTCCTGCGCCGGACACGGCTTGATACGTTGACACGGTAATATGCTCAATCCCTACCGCTTGGTGAATCGGGTTCAGGGCGACCACCATGATAATCGTGCTGCAATTGGGGTTCGCAATAATTCCCTGATGATTTTTGGCAGCTTGGGGATTGACTTCAGGAACAATCAACGGCACATCTTTATCCATTCGAAAAGCATTGCTGTTGTCAATCACAATACAATGGTTCGCTTGAGCCATCGGAGCAACTTCGCGGCTAACATCCGATTCAATGGCAAATAACGCCATATCGGCCCTTTCAAAAGCTTCCGGGCGAATGGCTTCGATGGTTAGTTCCTGCCCCTGGAATGCGACTTTTTTGCCGGCTGAACGTTCCGAAGCTAAACAAATTACTTCTGAAGCGGGAAATTTTCGTTGTTCCAACACTTTTAACATTTCCTGCCCTACAGCTCCGGTAGCGCCTACAACGGCTAATTTGATTCCTTCCGCCATCTAAAATACCCCCTTGTCTTCTTCCTTGTTTTACTTCCATATACTCTAGTAGATATTGGATAAATACTACCACAATCCATTTTTTTTCTCAATCATTTCTGGATGTTTTACATGTTTTTTTCGGGTACAAGAAGTTTTCCCAACTACGCTTCCTTATGAACCGGGCCTAAAATAACCGGTTGAATCTGGCGCCCCTGCAAAGCGACTTGCACCGTATCGACCGTTCGACTCATATCCGCCACCATCGAAGTCGTTTTGCCAAAAGGATCATCCTGTCTGAAAGGGACAAAATAAATATTGCGAGCATTCAACAATAAACCAATGTTCTTAGCGTTCATGCCTAAAGCGTCGTTGGTCGCCATAGCGATCACAACGGGTCGTTGGTTGCGAAGATGCGCCTTAATCGCCATGGTTGCAGGGGTATCGGTGATCCCATTGGCCAATTTCGCTATGGTGTTTCCGGTTGCCGGAATCACGACAATAATATCCAATAACTTCTGAGGTCCAATGGGTTCAGCTCCAGGGATGGTATAGATAATCGGATGATCTACCATTTTTTCAATGGTCTGTTTAAAATCCGCCGCCTGATAAAAACGATTGTTCGTCTCATGTACCGCTTCCGAAAAAATGGCGTAAAGTTCTGCGTCTTCTTCTTTCAAGGCCGCTACTTGAGGAATAACATCCTGCATGGAACAATGTGAACCGGTAAATACGATTCCGATTTTTACACCCTTTAAAGCTCCTTCTTTCATATTTCTCCTCCTCTACTCTCCTGACAATTGATGTTTCGGATCCATTTGATGTGCTGTTATAATGGGAACAATGACCTGCCCCAAAACTTTTCCCGCGCTATAAGGGGCCACTTTCCCAGGAAGGCCGGGCGCCAGCATTGCTTTGACGCCGAAATCAGTCGCTGCGGAAAAATCCGTTCCTCCTGGTTTGGAAGCCAAATCTAGAACAAATAATCCGGGGTTCGCACAACGCAAAACTTCCCGGTTCAAAACCAAAGCCGGGACCGTGTTAAAAATCATTTCACTATTCTTCGCCGCCTGGGCCAATTCATTTATGGATAAGGTTTGACATCCCATTTCCTGCGCCCGCGCGCGTTTCCCTGCATCTCGATCCGCAACGGTAACTTTGGCGCCCAGCGCTTGCAAGGTTCGGACTAAAGTCATCCCCACTCGTCCAAATCCTACCACCGTACAAGAAGCCCCATGAAGGGTAATATCGGTTTCCTGCATGGCTATTTGAACGGCTCCCTCAGCCGTGGCAATGGAATTTAAAATGGCCAATTCATCCATTTGTCCGATTTCAACCAGGGAAAAACCATGGTTTTTGCACCATGTTTTCAAAAAACCTCTGGCCTCTCCAATCAAGACAAACGCGCCTGGATGCATACCCGTAAGCGCTTTTTCGCTTAATTGTAATTCTTCTCCCGTTTGAACCGTTCGCACCCTTCCTTGCTCATCGGTTCCGGATAAAGGTAAAATCAATCCGTCCGCATCGTATAATGCAGAATGGATTCCCCGTCCAACAGCCGCTCCGGGCGGAACAACTTTATGGGAAAACCCAACCAGAGTAACGGACGCACCCATTTCTAAAAGGGTTTCCGCTAAAATAATCTCTCGCTGATCGCCTCCCAAGAGAACGATTTTCATCGCCGACAACACCATTTTCCTAACCTACCTCCTCCTTCATATTTTTTCAGGTATCAGCAGTATATTCCGACCAATCTTCAGGGGTTCCGTTCTTTGGAGATGAAATAAAAAAAGAGATTGCCTTCAAGAAGCTGAAAGCAATCTCTTTTTATTTTTCATCTTTCTTCTTTTTGGATAATTGCGATTGATAGCGCCGCCAGTTTACCATACATTCCGCTAAATAAAGAACTGCGCAGAGTAAAAGATACCACCACCAAGGCGAGATATCCTGTCCGGCCTGGTCGATAACCATCAGGATCAACGTAATGACCAAAGCCCCCAACAAAGAATCCTTCATGCAAAGTCTCCTCGCCGCTTCTTTTTCTTCTTTCGAGTCGCCTAAAGGAAATTCTTGCTGCAACATGACGGAACGCTTCCACGGATCTTTTGATTTGGACAAACGAAAATCCTCCTTTGGGATTATTTCATAAAGTTTTCCAGCCCTTGGATGAGACCTTGATGCTGTATAATCTGTTGGATCGCCAGGATAACGCCCGGCATAAACCCAATCCGGTCATAGGAATCATGGCGAATGGTCAGACTTTGTCCCAAGCCGCCAAAAATGACCTCTTGATGCGCAACCAACCCACATAACCGAACGCTATGAATATGTACGCCATCGAAGTCTGCACCGCGAGCGCCTTCTATTTTACAAATTTGCGCAGAATGAATATCCGCGTTTTGGCCACGCGCAT
>CALXSZ010000142.1 GCA_944391275.1 uncultured Syntrophomonadaceae bacterium | reverse complement strand
CACAATCAACCGCCTCTTTTCAGTTGACCTTTCTCGCAAGCAGGAACGACCCTGCAAAAGCAACACCTAACAGCAAAACAATCAATGCGGAGGAAGCGCTTCCCACATAATATGAACCGATCATCCCTGATATGCCAGCCACAAGGGAAATCAGCACCGCAATAAACGTGTAGCGACCGATATTTCCCGATAGATTCCTAGAAATAGCCGCCGGCAAAATTAATAACGAATTAATCAGCAGCATCCCCACCCAATTAATCGCGAGGGTTACCACGACTGCAATGACCGCTGCAAACAACATTTCGGTTATGAATGGACGAATCCCTCGGCTACTGGCAATCGCTTGATTCACACTCAAGATCAGTAAACGATTAAAACCCCACAGGAAATAGAGAAAAACCGCCAGCAACACGCCGGCCAACATCGCAATTTCCCAAGGTCGAATACTCATTAAGTCGCCAATCAGCAAACTATTTAACCGATTGAAGTTACCGCCTCCTAACGTGGCCAGAAAAATCCCCAACGCTACACTCAGAGAAGAAAAAACCCCAATAACCGTATCCGGCGACATACGAGCCCGAACCCGCACAACCGACACAAAAAGCGCAAATACAATGGCAAATAAGACCGCCGACAGAAGCGGTTCGACCAACCCAAATAAATTTCCTACAACAATACCCGTAAAAGCGCCATGCCCCAACGATTCGGAGAAAAATGCCATTTTATTGTTCACAATCATCGTACTCAAAAGCCCAAACAAAGGCGCCATGACGATAATAGCCAACAAGGCGTTTTTAAAAAAAAGCATTCTGCCCGGTTCCGCCCATTCAAAAGGAAACCACGACAGGAACTCATACCAGATTTCCATATTGTTCACCCCAATAATTCATGATAGGCTTTTGAATTTAATACATCCTCCGCCGAACCAAAAGCCACGACTTTTTGATTAATTAAAACCACATGATCGGCATACTGGCGCACAAAATTTCGATCATGCGACACCACGAGAACTGTTAAATCATAATTGCGTTTGACGTCTTCAATTCGCTCATAAAACATGCGCAATCCTTTTACATCAATCCCATTGGCTGGCTCATCCATTAATAAAATCTGCGGTGTAGGATGCAAAGCCAAGGTCAATAAAATCCGCTGCAGCTCTCCTCCGGACAACACTCCTACTTTTTTATCCATGTGTTGTTCCATCCCCATCCCCTGTAAAGTTTTTCGGATTTGCTCCCGGATGGATTTAGGGGTTGGGAAAAAAGCCGGATATTTCGTGGTCGCAGCGACAAATAAATCCCGCACGCTCACCGGGTACTGCCGTTCAAATCGGGGGGTTTGCGGGACGTAACCCATCCGGGGTTTCTCTATTTTTTCCCCCGAAGCGCTCAAAAAATGTATTCGTCCACGATGAGGGATTTCCCCTACTATGGCCTTCATTAAAGTGGACTTACCGCCTCCATTTGGCCCAATAATCGCTGTTAATTCTCCACAATGCGTATGCAGATTAATATCTTTTAAAATCCATTTTTCCCCGATTTTAACGCTTAAATGTTCAATTTGCGTACAGCAGGCGCCGTGTTCGTTCTCTACTTCTTCCCCTTGATGAAAATTTTTTCTCATTTCAACGCCTCCACCAAAACCGCCAAATTTTTTTGCATCGCGGTGATATAGGCCTTCCGGACTTCCTCTGACGTTGCATTCGCATCCCCCGTCACGATGAGGTCCAATTCATACATCTCTACGCCGGCTTCATCCGCGATAATCCGGGCGGTTTGATCTGCATATTGACTTTCTACAAAAATTGCCGGGATCTGGTTTTCTCGAATGGTTTGTATAACCGCATCGATTTCGCTCGCAACAGGCTCTTGTCCCGGTTCATTCTCTATGACGGCTGCAATTTCAAAACCAAATTCCTGCGCAAAATAAGAAAAGGCTTCGTGGAAAGTAATCAGTTGACGATGAGGTAAACCATCCAATTCTTGTTGCATTTGGCTTTTGAGCGTACGCATCTGCTCTTCAAATTCCTGCGCATTCGCCTGATACTGTGCTGCATGCTCTGGATCCGCCGCCGCCAACCCTGCTGCAATATTCTTTGCCTCTTCGGCCGCTCCAGTAGGACTCACCCAAACATGCGGATTTTTCTCTTCCACCCCTTCTTGATGGATCGCATGTTCATTCTCTAATAACGCCATCCCTTCTGAAGCCGTAACCACGTAAAGTTCAGGCATTTGTTCCATGACCTTATCTAAAAAGCTCTCCATTCCAGCGCCATTTATCACTAATACATCCGCCCCATCTAAAACCTTCATATCTTCCATCGTCAATTGATAATCATGCAAACACCCGGTTTGGGCTTGCGCCATATTCACGACTTTCACGTCTTCTACCCCTTCAGTAATATTTAAAGTCAGTACATACATTGGATAAAAAGACGTTACAACGGTTATTTCACTCCCGGACGCCTCTTCAGAATCCCCCGATTGATCTCCACATCCAATTGCTCCAACCATCCCCAAACAAAGGCTCAGAATCAATCCCAGGACACTTAATTTTTTCCCCATTTTGGTCCTCCTATTTCATCTCATTTATATGTGCAAATGAATTGCATTTGCATGTTATATTATGTAAACTTTTCTTTTGCTTTGTCAAGCCCAGAATGCTACTCCCTTATGGAATTCTGTTTTTCAAAAAACAGGATTTCAGGCTTGACAAATGGTTGCATTCAGTATAAGATAAAAGTGTAATTATTATATAGATAATAGTATTATCTATATAATAATTACTTTGATTGCCCCCGTGCCATTTGCTCAGACGTCCGCTGAGCTGTGGCAGAAAATGAATAGATTTTTGTCTATTTTTTATAATTGTTTATTGCGTTTCTATTTATATTCCTTTCTCTCCATAAATAAATGTTTCTTCTCAAAAGCAATAAACCCGGCAGCTGTATCGCACCAGTTGCCGGGTTTGTTGTTTGTACCCGTCTATTCCTTCCCAATACTGAAACACTTGGAAATCCGTTTTGAAGCTTCCAGTAAATGTTTTAAATGGGAAGCGCGCGTTTGGTCATTCAACCGATAAACCGGTAAATAAATCATCAAACTAGCGATAATTCCATCATGATCAAAAATGGGGGCGGCAATTCCGCATGCGCCTTCGATGGTTTCGCCATAAGAAATAGCATACCCTTTTTGGCGAATTTCTTCCAATTCTCTCCTCAATTTTTCAGGTTGAATATTGGTCCCCTCTGTATAGGGTTCCATCTTAACCCGTTCCAAAAGTTTTTTTAGGTACGCTTCCCCTAAATAAGCCAGTAAAACTTTTCTGGAAGCGCCTGCATATAATTTGCAAGAACTCAAAAATCGAGAAGTAATAGAATTTTTCGTTTCCACAACACCGATTACAACCGCTTCATAAATAGGCAAAACCGGAACTTGTAAGTATACGGACTCCCCTACTGTTTCAGATAACTCTTCCATAATCGGGTAGGCTACTTTACTAATCGCGTTATTCCGCCTAACAATTCCCCCTAAAGCCACAATCGCCAACCCTAAAGCATAGCGTTTTGTTTGTTTATCCCGCGTTAAAAATCCGCGTTGTTCTAATGTATTCAAATACTTTAAAGTAACCGGACTGGACATTCCCATTCGTCGGCTTATCTCCGTTAAAGTAAACTCGGGTTCCTGTTCAGAAAACAAGTATAAAATTTGCAACGCTTTGTCAACGGATTGCAAGGCATATGTTTTTTGGCTACGTGTATTTTCCATAAGATCGACTCTCTTCCTGAACATGGTGTATGGAATTCTTGGGTATAATTATAATTCTATTTTAGCATAGATTGAAAAAGCTTATGCATAAAAACTTCATGAATAAATTTTCATCAAGCAGTCTCTTCAGTAGCCCAACTCTTCTCCCACCAAAATCACATGCATGCGCTCCGGGTCCCTCTGGAAGTTAATGATTCCATACGAACAACAAATACGGGATTTCTCTCGACAATGTACGCATAGTCCATGATTCAAACAGGGATTATCGGTTTGAAAACGCCTTACATTGGCAGGGGCTGCAATGAGACGAACCCGTTCGGCGGCAGCTTCCAAATCCCGTACAATTTTGTTAACCCCTGCAATGATAATGACACGTTCCGGGCCAAATCCAATCGCCGCAACGCGGTTTCCGTTGCCGTCTACATTGTAAATCTCTCCATTTAATGTGATGGCATTGCAGCTGCACAAATAAGCGTCCGCATAAAAAGCTTTTCGATGAACCTCCTGAATTTCTTTCGGACTTAACCCTGGTTGATAACGATCATGAAAACGATAACGGCCGCAGCGCAAATGATCGATGACGCCCGTTGCAAATAACGTTTGCGAACCGCCCACAACCACTTGATCGCCTTCTTTCAACAGTTCACGCACTTGATCCACAACTTGCGAGCGATCCGAAACATAGTATCCATGAATTTGGTTGCGTTCTAATGCTTTAATAACTCTTTCCGCTTGAATCTTCCGAACTTCTAATACGTTTTGTTCCATATTCAATCCTCCTTGCACCGCTTGCGTTTGACGTCTAACTGGTTTACTTACGGCAAATATTCAAAACAACTGGCTGCTTTTCAACAGGCTCTTGTGATTCCCTTTTTCCCCGTGTATAATAACAATACGCTTCTCATTTTTTCGTTATTCCTACTATACATACGATTTTAAGGAAGGGATTATGAATGACTTTTATTGAATTATTCTTTTTGGCATTCGGCCTAGCCATGGACGCTTTTGCCGTTTCCGTCTGTAAGGGGGTCTGTATAAAACAAGTCACTCTGAAAAAAGCTCTCATCCCTGGATTATGGTTTGGCTTCTTCCAGGCTGCTATGCCGCTGATTGGTTATGCCATCGGAATCCGTTTTCAACATTTTATCACATCTTTTGACCATTGGATTGCTTTTGCTTTACTATGTTTAATTGGCGGAAACATGATTCGAGAAGCTTTGGAACCGGAAAAGAAGGAAGAACTCCCCGATGATTTGGGTTTTCGCTCTATGTTTATTTTAGCCATTGCTACAAGTATTGACGCTTTAGCGGTTGGCAT
>CALXSZ010000141.1 GCA_944391275.1 uncultured Syntrophomonadaceae bacterium | reverse complement strand
CTGAAATTCAGGTTTATCCGGAACGCCAAGCCAATGGACAGTGGTTAAAGTCCATCAAATTTAAGCTGCCCATCATCGAGGAAGACATGAGTATCAGTTTGGACAACGAAGAACAAGTCGAGACGGTCGTCCTTCTTTCCAAAAGGGAGAAATCGACTTGAAGAAGGTATAGGTGGAACTCTCACCAGGGAATATAGAAATTTCCAGATTCTAGAAAATATAATCTATGAGCGAATGAAGAAATATGTGCTGGAGACATTCCCGTGGAACGTAGGATTCATAAAATTCCCATCGCCTGTGCCACCTGCCTTGCGTAAAAGTTTCGTACCCAGACGGAGCCGATTCCTTGTTCTTTTGTCTCCAGCATCCTATGTGTGCAAACGGTGCTTATATCCATTTTACCGACATTATAACTAGGTTCTACAAAAAATTTCCAAACTTTTGTAAGATCAGCGCAAAAAAGCAACGCGACAAGCGACTCATTTTACTGGACGAAGTTGAGCGTATCCATTCCATGCGAACAACGCTTCTTCCGATTCGTCCCCATAGACCTGCTCCACATCGCAGATATACAGGTAATGATCGCCAACTTCGTGATACTCTTTCAAGCGGCAAACAATAGCAACCCGACTGTGCAATGGAATCTTAATCGGACTGCCTTCTACTTCGGCAAGTTCGACGCCAAATTTCGAAACCTTATCCGTATTACGCCCCGATGTACTGCCGCATCCCAGAACCGCATCCGCGATCTCGGCGCCGGGAACGGTCAGAATGACTTTTTTGTTATTTCTTACCATTTCGCCGCTATAAGAAGTCTTGGCCATGGCGTAGGCGATCATATTCGGTTTATAGGAGAGATAGGTCCACCAGGATACCGTAGCAAGATTCGTAGAGCCATCCGGCTTTTGGGTGCAGACTACCGTCACCGGATTGGGAGAGGTTAGTTTCGATGCTTGAGGTAAAGTGATTTTTTTCATCGTAATTCTTTCCTTTCTGTGTTATTCAATAGATTTACCAAGCTCATAGGCTTGTTGAAGTTCCGTTTTCCCTTTAATGTCCCCCACTTTCATATTTCCTCCGGCCAGCACATGGCCAAGGTTTTTCCACCGCAGATGTTCCATCAGATGGTCATAGTAGCGTACGGCGTCTGCAAAGTCGTAACCTTCCGCCGCCATGAAAAGGGCCGAGGCCCTTCCGTTCCCCCTGAGAAAGTTACCGTCGCCTTCTTCCAGAGCGAACAGACGGTCAAACGCCGTTTGAATCTGGCCGCTCAGCGTCCAGTAATACAGCGGACTGGCTAATATAACCACATCACAATCTTTGATAGCCGGATAGATTTTGTTCATATCATCTTGTTGAATACAGGGATACGTTTGACCGCTGTGCCCTCTAAAGCAGCCTTTGCAGCCATGAATATCCATGCTGTCTAGAAAAAACTCGGTTACAGTATGTCCGGCGCTTTCCGCACCTGCGGTAAACGATTTGACAAGAGCGGAGGTGTTTCCGTTTTTGCGGGGGCTTCCATTTAAGACAATAATTTTTTTACGCATACGTTTTCCTCACTTATGGGGATCGGCTTCCAAATTCAGTGCAACCATATCTTCTGCACAGATCCCACCCCATGCCATCATCATGACGTCGATGCTATCGTCTTCATTATAGGTGCCGATCATGTAGACCGGCATGGGGAACAAGTAGGGTTTTACGCCAAAATTTTTCGTCATAATCATTTCTCCTTTTAGGTTCACAAGATAGACTTTTTTTGTTTTTTGTAATATAATCATAGCAAGAATTAGAAGAAAAACAAGTACACACATCAAAGTGCGATACTTACGCTAAAACAATATACTTACATTTAGGAGAGTGTAAAATGAGCATAGCGTGCATTAAAGACGCCAATTTGGAAGAAACGGGATTCAACTATACCATGTCTTTGATTCAAGGGAAATATAAGATGTTTATCCTGTATGCGTTGATGGGCTTTGAGGTTGTGCGCTTCAATGAATTGAAGAAATATATCAAAACCATTTCTTATAAAACATTGAGTAGTACCTTAAAGGAATTGGAGGCGGACGGGCTTGTCCATCGGGAAGAATATCCGCAAATTCCCCCGAAGGTAGAATACAGCCTGACCGAAAAGGGAAAGTCTTTGATTCCCATTTTAGATCGCATGTGTGACTGGGGCGAAAAAAACCGCCCGTAATAGGGCGGTGAGAGAAGAAATATTTATGGTATGGGGGACAGGATAGAGCTTGTCCTCTGTTTTTTTATTCCTTTTTTTCTACCATAAGCCGTTCGCCTTCTTTAATCATTCCTAATTTCTCTCTTGCGCTCTTTTCAATGGTTTCTAAGTTATCCATTGAATCGCGCGTGGTCGTTAACTCCGCTTTTTCCTGTTCTAATGCTTGTTTTTGCTGGGTTAATTCTTGTTTTTGCTCGTATAATTGGGCGATCGTCGTAATACGAGGCAATGTTGTTACGATCATAATCGTACAAAGAATCAGGAAAAATACTCTTTTTATTCTTTTTCTTATTTTTTTAACCTGTGTTGAAGCCATAAGATCCCCTTCAATGTTTTTTACAGTGTATCGATATTTTTCAACTCGTTTTCAAATGGTCTTTTGTATAATGAGACCGTAATTATATGACATTCCCCTCAAATCTATCCACAATTTATCCACATTTTGTGGATAAATTGTGTTTTCTCTTGAAATTTGGCTGATTTATTTTACATTATAACGCCTTTTATAACAGAAAGAAAGTCTTTAATCACATTCTTTTGCAAGATCTTTTTTTAGAATCGGGGTAAGGAATAAATTCATTCTTTTTCCACAGATTGAATGGTCTCATCCACAAACTTGTGAAAAGTTTTCCATCGCTCCCTTTTTATTGCTCTTCTGGATTCGATTCAGTTGAAGTTTTCCCCTTTATCCACAGTTTTTTCCACATTCTGTTCAATACGTGCATGAAATTCCCAAACGGCCGATAGATAAACCGCATGAAAAATCCACAGCTTTTCAGTAGAATCTGGCTCGTCGAGTAGACAATCGGGTTTAAAGGTTTAAACAACCAACGTTTATAGATCCATCCGCCTACAATCAATGCCAACCAAACATACAAACGCAAATCTCCGGCATTAATAAAAAGCAACGCTCCACCAATTAAAAAAAGTAAAAATAAACAAAATAAAACGTCCGTCAAGGTCACCAGTCGTTTTCCCGGCCGGACATTTTGCAAAAGCATCCAGTAAAAATGGAAAAATAAACCTAAAACAACGCCTAATAATAGCGTGTTGAAAAAATATTGCACTTGTTGAGTCCAACTGATCATAGCGCACCTTCTTTTATTTTAAGATGCGCCGTAGCAGGCTCTGACTCCGATTCTTGACTTGCCCGCTGATGGGTTCCCGATACTCTAGCCCGGTAATATTGGTTCCTTGCAAGGCAACTTTACTGTCGTCGAGCGTAAGCGTCGTCATGTGCAATCCCTCGCCTATAACATGAAGTTGCCCCATAACGGTATCTAAAACCACCAATTCCTCATCAAAACTCAAAACATTTTTGACACCGCTGACAGAAAGAACTCCCCGATCCTCCATTTGTACAGTATGCTGCGCCATCTGCTTTTCCCCCCGCCTCTACTTTTTTGATACTACAGCTATATGAAGGATTTTTTTCTTTATGCGGGTTTTCTGTCGCCAAACACATCCGTACAAAGGATAGACCAATTTCTTTTGTCGTTAAACACATCCGTACAAAGGATAGACCAATTTCTTTTGTCGTTAAACACATCTGTACAAAGCATAGACCAATTCTTTTTCTGTCGTTAAACACATCATGCGGGGGTAAGGTTAAAAATGCTTTTGCTAGATATATTTACACAAGGCGACCTTTTAAAATTTTTATTCGTCGATCATCATGTAAAAGTCTATCAATAGGAATAAGAAAAATTCCACTATTATTTTCGGCCGCTGTCGGCTTGAGAAAGTTCTTTTGCAAACGAACGGAATAGAAAGTCAATTTACAATACGATAAAGTTGATCCGCTTCATTCGCGCGAATATTTTCTCTTACGTCCAAAACCTCATAACGCGTTTCTTTTCCGGCGCTGGTCAACGTGATAATATCACCAATTTGAACGTTGGCGGAAGGTTTGGCGATCTTACCATTAATCAGCACGCGTCCGCTGTCGGCAAATTCGTTCGCAACGGTCCGCCGCTTAATGATCCGGCTGACTTTTAAGTATTTATCCAAGCGCATAATTTTTTCCTCCTTTTACAGTTGTTTTTCCTGAAACTTTGCTTCATCCCAAAACGCATCCAGTTCCGCCAAAGTAAATTCCTCCCAGGATTTCCCGTTCTTCCTTACTTGTTCTTCTATGTACCCAAAACGCCGGGTGAATTTCTCATTGGCTTTTTGAACAATTTCTTCCGCTTCCAACCCGTTTAAACGGGCTACGTTGACCAAAGCAAAAAATACGTCGCCCATTTCCTCGGCCTGGTCGTTTACCGTTTCGGCCGCTTTGAATTCCGCGAGTTCTTCATCCAGCTTGTCCCAGGCTCCTTTGACGTCCGGCCAATCAAAACCGACCTGAGAAGCCTTTTCCTGAATTTTGTGCGCTCTGAGCAAGGCGGGAAGACTTTTCGGAATACCGTCCAAACGATGCGTTTTCTTTTTCATGTTTTCCCATATGGAAGAAACCTCTTCGCCTTTTTCCGGCTTCGGATGGCTGGCAAACACATGGGGATGCCGCTGAATCATTTTTTGCGTTTCGGTTTCTATGACGTCGGCCAGATCAAATTGGCCCTCTTTTTCACATAAATTCGCATGGAAAATCACTTGTAAAAGCAAATCGCCCAATTCTTCTTTCAGATTCACCGGATCTTTTCGTTCAATAGCGTCAATCACTTCATAACTTTCCTCAATGAGGTAACGAATGAGGCTCTCATGCGTTTGTTCCCGGTCCCACGGACATCCGTCCTCATCCAGCAGACGTTTCATCACCTGCTGGAGTTTTTCCAATTCATTTCCTGTTCTTGGCATTCCATTCTCCTTATTTTTTCCCTAGAATTCGTTTCAGCATATCTTGATCCAATTCTTTAAAAAGAAACATCAGCAGCCCATAAACAAGGATTCCGCAACCAATTCCACCAATCGTAGCGAAATAGGAACGAATATTTTCCAACACCATCCATTGATAGGTCATCCGGGCCGCTACGCCCATAAGCGTTGCAATAAGAACAATTTTCACAAAACGGTGGATTTCAAATTTTACTTTGGTATAACGCCGCAGCGCCACAAGATTTAAAAGCGCCCCCACAAAGAACGCGCACACCGTCCCGATCGCCGCTCCCTGGATATTCAATGCCGGGATGGAGGTCAAGGTATAATTTAATATGACTTTGCAAACGCCAATCACGATCAGATGGTGCATGACGATCTGCGGCTGACCAATCCCCTGTAAACCTGCGCTGGACAACTGAAAAGCGGCCAGCGTAACGGCGGAAAAAGCCAATGGAGCCAAACAAAGCCCGGCTTCAGGTTGATTGTATAATAAATCGCAAATGGGGACCGCTAACGCAAACAGTCCGGCGGCAGCCGGAATCGAGATAATCATCGCGGCCCGTAAACCATAATTGAGGCGTTCGTGAACTTCCCGCATTTGACGGTTCGCAAAAGCTTCAGAAATGGCCGGCACCAAGCTGGTTGAGATGGCTATGGTGAAAATGGACGGCAAACTGATCAAAACGGCGGCCATCCCGGATAATTGACCATATAGACCGGTTGCCCGCTGCGAGGAATAACCGATTGCCATCAGCCTTCCCGGGACAATCATGGCGTCCAGCGACTGTACCAACGGCAGAACAATGGCTCCCAGAGAAACCGGGATTGCCAACTGAAGCAGTTCACGCGCAATCTCATAGCGACTTTTGGAACTCGTTGGGAGAAGGGAAGTCGGTTTTCCCTGCGTTTTTTTGTAATGGACAAAATATACGATCATCACGATTAATCCGGCGGTTGTCCCGACAACCGCGCCGCCCGTAGCCCCAGCCGCAGCGTACTCCAGTCCGTACGGCAAAAGCCAAACCGCCATGGCCAGGATCGCCGTTACCCGGAATAATTGTTCGATCACCTGCGAGACCGCCGTGGGGGTCATCATCTGCTGGCCCTGAAAATACCCGCGGAAAACAGCCATCACGCTAGAGATGAAAATAGCCGGCGCAACCGCGATAATCGGCCAATAGGCTTTTTCGTTATGTAGGAATTTTTCAGCAATGAAATGTCCTCCGCCAATCATGAGAATAGTGAGAAATAGTCCGCATAAAAAGAGCAGGACGAAAGACACGCGAAAAACACGTTTGATATCTCCGGGACAATTTTCCGCTTCCCGACGGGCGATGACCACCGAAATCGCTACCGGCACTCCGGCCGTTGCCAGGGATAAGATCGTCGTATAAATGGGATAGGCCAACTGGTATAGCCCCATTCCTTCGTCGCCAATCATTCTGGCTAAAGGAATCCGATATAAAGCGCCTAAAATTTTACTTACTGCGCCGGCGATCGCGAGTATGGCGGCGCCGCGTATAAAGTTTTGCCTTTTCAAAAGATTATCCTCCTTGCCGTATCCGGAAGTCCCTTTTATGATACTGCGAAATGCTGGAAAAAGCGACCGAAAAATAAAAAAATCGGCGAATGGGCCGGTTTTTTTATAAAGACGGGGCTGACCTTGACGGTATGTTTCAGCCCCCTTTTTTCACTGTTCCATTTGTTTGGATAAAAATCCAGCCGCTGTTTCCGCCAGCTTGACTTCTATATCGCCTAATTTGCTTCCGTTCTCTTTACTCAGAAGAATCACCGCGCCAATAGGGTCGCCCTGAGTAATGATGGGAGCCACCACTTGGGAGCGAATAGAATATTCTTTTTCATCGGTCTGAATGATGTGCATATTTTCATCGCAGGACGCAGGGATATCATTCATCACGATGGTCGTGCGTTCGGACAATGACTTTTCTACCAAATCGCCAATGGGTTTTCCTAAAAATTCCCTCTTATTCCCGCCGGAAACGGCAATAATCACATCGCGATCGGCAATAATCGCTACCAGCCCCAACGTTTCATGTAAAGATTCAGCGTATTCCTTCGCAAAATCTCCCAATTCTCCGATGGGGGAATATTTTTTCAGGATGACTTCCCCTTCCCGGTCCACAAAAATTTCCAAAGGGTCTCCCTCTCTGATTCGCAGCGTACGTCTGATCTCTTTTGGAATAACCACCCGGCCCAGATCATCAATACGCCGAACGATCCCGGTTGCTTTCATCGATGCTTTATGTCCTCCTTTTTATCGTTTCGGGGCAAATCCGTTTTCCCATATCGATCGCGGTATTTCTTTGGAAAAATCAGCAGATTTCCCCTTTCAGTGATAGTATATATCCTTCTTTTCCCTTTTATTCATCGCCGGAACAAAATGGTTGAGAAATTGGTAAGAGCGGATGATTTTTGCATACCAAATGGATGCGGAGATCTTTTTTATGAAGAGAAAAGATTTCAAATCTTCTTTATAAACGTCATAAACGTCCCTGTTTTAGAATTCAAAGGAAGAACAATCATTTCCATTATTTTTTATAAAAACACGCCGACGGTTCGATTTCCGGGAAGAACGCGCAATGGCAGAAAAAGCAATCCGGGATTCCTTTCCCAATTGAAGATCGTTGGTAAAAATTTTTTTCGCATAGCCGATGCGCAAAATCTCCATACTAATTGAAACACAAGATGGGAGATTGGTTGCGTGAAACCATCCGTTTACTTCGTTATTGATTTAAAATCCTTTTACGCTTCAGTGGAATGTGTCGAAAGAGGGTTGGATCCGATGACCGCCCATTTGGTGGTGGCTGATCCGGAACGTACGGAAAGAACGATCTGTTTGGCCGTATCTCCCGCACTGAAAGCGCTGGGCGTGAAAAATCGCTGTCGCGTCTTTGAAATCCCAAAGAACGTCGACTATATCGTAGCGGAACCCCGCATGAAACGGTATATCGAATATGCCGCCGATATTTATAGCATCTATTTGCGTTACATTGCGCCGCAGGATATTCATGTTTATTCGATTGACGAAGTTTTTTTAGACGTCGGTCCATATCTGAAATACTATCGAATGTCCGCCGAGGAATTGGGTCGGAACCTTTTAAAGACCATCCGCGAAACAACCGGTCTCCCTGCGGCCTGCGGCGTCGGTACGAATCTCTATTTGGCAAAAATCGCACTGGATATACTGGCAAAACACTGCGAAGCGTCCATCGCCTATTTGGACGAAACGCTTTATCGGGAGAAACTGTGGAATCATCAACCGTTAACCGATTTTTGGCGGATTGGGCCGGGGATTTCGAAAAGGCTGGCTTCCATGGGGATAACGACCATGAAAGGAATCGCCCAAGCCGATGAGGATTCCTTGTACCGCATGTTTGGCGTAGATGCGGAGCTGCTCATCGACCATGCTTGGGGACAGGAACCGACGACAATCGCGGATATTAAAAAGTATAAGCCGAAAACTCATTGCCTGAGCAGCAGTCAAATTTTATCAAAAAATTATTCTTTTGAAAAAGGGAAGCTGATCGTTAAGGAAATGATGGATGCGTTGTGTTTGGATCTGACGGATCAAGACTTGGTTACGCAGTCGGTCACGCTGCAAGTTGGGTATGCGTATGCGTTTTCTTCAAAACCGATTAAGGGAACGACGCGTCTTCCTGCTGCAACCAATTTGTATACCATCATGATACCCGCTGTTACACGGTTATATGAAGACATCGTGCATCCCGCTGCGCCGATCCGGAAAATTTCAATTACATGCAACCGGGTGACGCCGGAAGGCGATCGTTCCCTTAATTTGTTTGAAGATGTGGAAGAAATGGAGAAGAATCGGAGGATCCAGAAAACCGTGTTAAAAATAAAAAAGAAGTATGGCAAAAACGCTATTCTAAAAGGGATGGATCTTGAATCCGGTGCAACAACCCAACAGCGTAATAACCAGATCGGAGGACATAAGAGCGGTGAAGAATCCAAAAATCAGACCTAAAATGCCTGTGTCGGAACGGGCGAAACAGTTTATGCCGTTTGCCGCGTTAAAAGGGTTGCCGGAAGCGTTGGCCGAGCGGGAAAAAACCGTTGTTCCGCAAAAAGAGCTGTCCGAAGACCAAGCGGAAGAACGAAATCGCGCGCTCAAAAAACTTTCGCCCGGTAAAAGAATAACCGTTACGTACGATCGAGAGGACAAAACGATCAAGAAAGACGGTTTAATCGCCCGTATAGATTATACCGAGCGAATCTTACAGGTGGTGGACACAAAAATTCCTTTTGATCAAATTTTAGATATCAAGTGCAATCGATAGTCTATCCATAAAAATGAAACCTCTGCCCGAAAACCGGACGGAGGTTTTATGTTTTATAAAGGGAAATAAAAAAATCGGATGTTTCTTTTTATCGGATGGATAGCGGATAAAAAACTTTGCCTGAAGTAAGCGGGTGGAGGGAAGCGAAAGAATCGGCCGACTTTTTTATCGGATGGGAAGCGGATAAAAACTTTGCTTGAAGTAAGCGGGTGGAGGGAAGCGAAAGAATCGACCGACTTTTTTAGCGGATGGGAAGCGGATAAAAAACTTTGCCTGAAGTAAGCGGGTGGAGGGAAGCAAAAGAATCGGCTGTTTCTTTTTATCAGATGGGGAACGGATAAAAAACTTTGCTTGAAAAAAAGCGTTAGGGGCAAACGAAAGAATCGGTCGATTTTTTTCATCGTAGGGGTAACGAATAAAATCTTTCGTTATTAGCAGTCTTAATTATCTTTTTAAACGCCATATATGTTGTAAATTTCAATATTGTGTTACAATGAAAATAATTTTTTTGCAGAAAATTTTCTTCCCGTCTTCCCTGTTTTTTCATAAATACGGTATACTTGGTTGTAGAAAACATAGAAAGAAAAGGAAAGGAGTTTTCTATGCCGCCATTATATCCTCTGTTTTTGAATGTTGAACAAAAGAACTGCCTGATCGTTGGGGGCGGGAACGTTGCTTACCGGAAGGCGAATACGCTGCTCGAATGCGGCGCCCAGATTGAAGTCATTAGCCCGCAGGCTGTTGCGCCTTTAAGGGAATTGGCGGCTGAAAAAAAAATCCGTCTGACCTTGCGCGCCTTTGAAGACGGGGATGAAAAAAACCGCTGCTTGGTTTTTGCTGCGACGGGGGATTCAAATTTAAACCGGCATATCTTTTCGCTGTGTCGTCGGGGGAATATTTGGTTGAACGCCGTAGACGACCCGGAAAATTGCGACTTTTATGTTCCCGCGCTTTTGCGCCGGGGAAACGTTGCCGCGGCGGTCTGTACTTCCGGGCAAAGTCCGCTTTTGGCCGCGCATCTCCGGGATCAAATTGAAAAAATCTTTCCGGAAGAGATTGGAACCCTGGCCCAGATTTTGGGAGAAATTCGCGAGAAAGTTTCAACGTCAACGCTGCAACCGGATGAAAAAAAGGCCCTCTATACCGCTTTGCTGCAAAAAGATTTCTTATCCGCTCTTCAACAAGGAAGAGAAGACGAAGTGAGGGAGAATGTCAAACAATGTATATCCTCTTGGTTGGATTAAATCATAAAACCGCCCCCTTGGGCGTCCGGGAAAAATTTTCTTTTACTACGAAGCAAAAAAGTCTTTTATATACATCGTTTCGAACTTTTTCGACACTGGAGGAGCTGCTGATCGTATCGACTTGCAATCGCACGGAACTTTATGCGATTGCTCGCAATCAGGGATCCGGAGAAAAAGATCTGTACGAAATCTTGAGCCGGCAGGCTGGAGAAAAACGGGATGATATTCGTCCGTTTCTTTATGCGAAGGCGTGTGAAGAAACGGTTTTGCATCTCTATCAGGTGGCGGCCGGTTTGGACTCTATGATTTTGGGAGAAACCCAAATTTTAGGACAGCTCAAGCAGGCTTACGCCGAAGCGAAAGCTCAAGGAGCCTGCGGACCTATTCTCAATCAACTTTTGCAAAAAGCCTTTGCCGTTGGGAAAAAAGTCCGTACGCAAACCGCGATTGATCAACACTCGGTTTCGATCAGTTCCATTGCCGTGGAACAGGCTAAGAGACAAAACGCTGATTTTTCTGGAAAGAAAATCCTGGTGGTTGGCGCAGGGGAAGCCGGACAGCTCGCCGCACGGTATTTGAAAAATGAGGGCGTTCAAGCAATTTTTATTTCCAATCGTTCAACCTTGTCCGCACAGAAACTCGCGCAGGATCTGAATGGCGTGGCGGTGCGATTCGATGCGCTAGCGCAATATTTGTCCGAGGTGGATATCGTGATTAGTTGCACAGGCGCCAATCATTTGGTCATTCATGGACAAGCATGTCAAAACGCTCTGCACGCGCGTCAGGGGAAACCGATTTTCCTGATTGATATTGCCGTTCCGCGGGATATTGACCCAGCGTTTGCCCAAATCCCGGGGGTGGCGCTTTGGGATATGGACCGGCTGCAAGAAGTGGTTCGCGCCGAAGAACAGCAACGCCTGAAAGCTGCGGAAGAGGGACAAAAGATTGTATGGCAGGAGGTTGCCGCGTTCCGCGACTGGAGCGCTTCTCTGCATGTCGTCCCGGTTGTGGCGGCGCTCAAAACTCGCGGCGAAGCCATCCGAAAACAAGCGCTGGAACGGGCGCTGAATCGCTGCGGCCGCGAACATTTAACCGAACGGGAAGTGAAAATTTTTACTGAAATGGGACAATCCATCGTTAATCAATTGCTGCGTGCCCCCGTGGAAAATCTGAAACAATTCGCCGCTGCTGGAGAAGGAGAAGTCTACGCGGCTGCGGCGAAAAAGCTTTTCGGCTTATCGACACGAAAGGAGGACTCTGTGGATGAATCGGACGAAGCCCTTACGCTTGCGCATCGGAACGCGTGGAAGTAAGCTTGCCTTGCAGCAGACTGAACAGGTGAAAAAAGCCCTGGAACGTGAATTTCCCCAAGCGGAGGTACAAATTCATATTGTTCACACCTTAGGCGATAAGATTTTAGACAAGGGTTTATCGCAGATTGGGGATCGCGGTCTTTTTACGGGCGCGTTGGAACAGGCTTTGGTTGAAGATGAGATTGATTTAGCCGTTCACAGTATGAAGGATCTGCCTGCGCAAATTTCTTCGGACTTGATGATCGCGGCGGTTCTTCCACGTGAATTCCCGGGCGACGCTTTTATCAGTTCGACAGTCGATTCGTTACGCCGCCTACCGCCTCATGCCGTGATTGGGACGTCCAGTTTAAGGCGCGCCGCCCAATTGAAGCATTGGCGATCGGATATTCGCGTGGTCCCTGTGCGCGGCAATATTGAAACCCGGCTGCGCAAGATGCGGGAGCAACAACTGGACGGCATCCTTTTAGCTTGGGCGGGGCTGAAACGTCTGGGCTTGGAAGAAGAAGTCACCCAGATTTTATCCTTGGAAGACATGTTGCCGGCCGTAGGACAAGGCGCCATCGGTATTGAAATGAAGCGCGATCATCCTTTGCTGGAAACCGTTCAACCGTTGGACGATCCCATTACACATCAATGCATTCGAGCGGAACGAGCTTTTCTCCAACGCTTGGAAGGAGGTTGTCAGGTGCCGTTAGCGGCTCTAGCACAGTATGAATCCGGGAATATCCATCTAAAAGGCCGAATTATTCAGCTTGAAGGCAAGCAACTGTTTGCAGGGGATATAACCGGGGATTTTTCCAAAGCGGAAGAACTTGGAAAAACTTTAGCGGAAACGCTTTTACATCAGGGCGCGCAGATGGTTTTTGACGAAATTCGCGCATTATCCCCGAACGGAGGTTTGAGATGAAAAATTTTTTCGATCCGCCGAATGTTTATCTGGTTGGAGCCGGTCCGGGCGATCCGGAATTATTGACCTTAAAAGGCAAACGGCTCTTGCAGACGGCCGACGTAGTGATTTACGATCAATTGGCCAATCCGGAATTGCTGAATGGCGTTTCTCCACAAGCCGAGAAAATCAATGTCGGCAAACAGGCCGGCCGGCATACGTTGCCGCAGGAGAAGATCAATCGACTTCTTTTACAAAAGGCGCAATCTGGAAAACGGGTGGTGCGCTTGAAAGGCGGCGATCCTTTTGTGTTTGGCCGGGGCGGAGAAGAAGCCGAATATCTGGCGGAAAACGGATGTCGTTACGAAATTGTTCCCGGGGTGACTTCCGCTACGGCAGTTCCTGCGTATGCGGGGATCCCGGTGACGCATCGTCAGTTGACCTCCACCGTTACGTTTATTACCGGACATGAGGCTACCGGGTCTAGCCGTTTAAATTGGGCGCAGCTGGCGCCAGGCCCGGGGACGCTGGTCTTTCTGATGGGATTAGGAAATCTGCCTGAAATTGTGCAGAATCTGATTCAATTCGGTCGTCCGCCCCAAACGCCGGCGGCGGTGATTTCCCATGGAACCCACAACGACCAACGGACGGTCCTGGGAACGTTAACGGAAATTGTGGAAAAAGTCCATCAAGCTTCTTTAAAAACGCCTGCGATCATCATTGTAGGGGAAGTGGTCGCTTTGCGAAAGACCCTTCAGTGGTTTGAGAACCGGCCGTTGTTCCAACAGAGAGTCCTGGTCACCCGCGCGGAAGAACAATCGGAAGAATTTGCCGCGCTCCTTCGGAAAGCCGGGGCCGTTCCGATCCGGTGCCCGTTGATTCGGATTCAGCCGCGGCCGTTTTTATCGGAATTTTTCGCATTGTTGGAGAAAAACTCTTTTTACTCCTGGATGGTTTTCACCAGCGTGAACGGTGTGAAGATCTTTTTTGATGCGCTCTTCCAAGCTGGAAAGGACGTCCGGATGCTCGGCCCGGTTCGCATTGCCGCGATTGGCGGCAAAACGGCGAAGGCCTTAAAAAAATATGGTTTACAGGCGGATGTAACGCCTTCGGTTTACCGTGCAGAAGCGCTGGCGGAAGCGCTTATAGAGCATTTGCAGCCGCAAGAAAAAATTTTACTGCCGCGCGCCGCGCAAACGCGAGACTGTCTCGTTCAACGACTCGCTGCCGCGGGGAGCTCTGTCGATGAACTGGCGCTTTACGAAACACAGGTACGAACGGAGCAACAGGAAGCGTTGTTTCAGTTGTTACCCGAGCTGAATTATATTACGTTTGCCAGTTCTTCAGCGGTACAAGCTTTTTGTCGGCTTGTTCACCCAGAAACTTTTCGAGAAATTCAACAAAAAAGTGTCGCCGAGGGAAAACCCATCCGAATCGCGGCCATTGGGCCCATTACGGCTCAAACGGCTCAAGATTGGGGGTTGACGGTCGACGTCGTTCCGATAAAATATACATTAGAACACCTCGTGGAGGCCATTACAGAAGATGTTGTTCAAAGACAAACGAACCCCCAATAAAGGAGAAAGGAAAAGATCATGATTGGATGTACCAAATTACTTTGCGGTACGGCGACGGTTTCCGAAGCGCTGCGTCACCAAAGGACCCAAGGTGAAATACCGGCGCATCTGCTGCAATTTTCAGCAGTCAACCGACCGCTGGTCGTGTGGAATACGACGAATCGCTGCAACTTGCGCTGTCGGCACTGTTACATTCAGGCGGAAGACGTCGATTATCAAAACGAATTAACCACAGAAGAAGCCAAAGCATTCATTGCGGACTTGGGAAAAATGCGGGCGCCGGTCCTGCTTTTTTCCGGCGGCGAGCCGCTCATGCGCAAGGATTTGCTGGAGCTGGCGCAATTCGCTTACGAACAGGGCTTGCGACCGGTTTTATCCACCAACGGTACGTTAATTGACGACGAGAAAGCGAAACAACTCAAGGCGGCCGGATTTCAATATGTCGGGATCAGTCTGGACGGCGCGCCCAAAACGCATGATTATTTCCGCGCGAAGGAAGGCGCTTTTGAAATGGCGCTTTCCGGCATTCACGCTTGCCAGCGTCAGGGCTTAAAAACCGGGGTTCGGTTCACGCTAACCCAAGAGAATGAGCAGGATCTACCGGAGATATTTGATATCCTGGAGAAAGAAAAAATCCCGCGTTTTTGCATGTATCATCTAGTTTACGCTGGTCGAGGCGCTTCCATGATCCAGCAGGATGTTTCGCCGAAACGGATGCGTGAAATTATGGAATATGTGGCGCAAAAAACGGTAGAATTGCAGCAAAAAGGCGTAGAAATTGAAATTTTAACCACGGACAACCATGCCGACGGCATTTATTTATATCATCGCATCAAAGAGGAACAGCCTGAACGCGCGGAAGACGTCTTAAAATTACTACACATGCACGGCGGATGTTCGGCCGGCGTGAAGTTTGGCAATGTGGATCCGCAGGGCAATGTCCATCCTTGTCAGTTTTGGCAGGATTATACGATTGGAAACGTTCGAGAAAAGCCCTTTTCGGAGCTTTGGAACTCGGACGACGCGTTGCTGCAAAAGCTTCGTGAAAAAGAAAAACATGTCCGCGGCGCTTGCGGCGACTGCAAGTACAACAATTTATGCGGCGGCTGCCGGATTCGCGCCCGCGCGGCTTACGGCAACCTGTGGGCGGAGGACCCTGCCTGCTATCTCCAACCGCATGAAACGTTCAACGAAAAGATTTGGAAATTATCGGAAGTTGAACAAGAAGAGCTCCTCACGAAAATTCAGGAATGGGAAGAAAGTTTTCTTCATGACGAAGTCGGTAAAGAAAAAGACGGACGTTCGTGAAATTCGTATGTAAAGATCGATGAAGAAAAGAGGGTAAAAATGTTTCCAATACAACGTATGCGGCGGCTGCGCCGTAATGAGACGGTTCGAAATATGCTTCAGGAGACCCAACTTTCGACATGGGATCTCATCTATCCTTTATTTGTTTGTGCGGGTACGGGGATCAAAAAGGAAATTTCTTCGCTGCCGGGAGTCTATCGATTTTCCGTGGATCAGCTTGAGGAAGAAGCCCGTGAAATAGCGGCGTTAAAGATCCCGGCGGTCCTTTTATTTGGGCTTCCTGAGACGAAAGACGCCCAAGGGCTTTGTTCGCTATCGCCCAACGGCCCGGTCCAGCAGGCCATTCGGATGTTCAAGGCCAAATTTCCGCAAATCCTGGTCATTACGGACGTTTGTTTATGTGAATATACCACGCATGGCCACTGCGGCGTTTTAACCGACTCCGGCGAGGTGGATAATGACGCGACGCTTTCTATTTTGGCTCAGCAGGCTCTTTCCCATGCTCAGGCCGGCGCCGATTGGGTGGCGCCTTCCGATATGATGGATGGGAGGATTGCAGCCATTCGGAAAATGTTGGACGATAATCATTTTGAACAGGTGGCGGTTCTGTCCTACGCTGCGAAATTTGCTTCGGCTTTTTATGGGCCTTTCCGCGAAGCAGCGGATTGCGCGCCAAAATTTGGGAATCGAAAAACGTACCAAATGAATCCCGGCAATGCGCTGGAAGCGCTGCGGGAGGTGGCGGAAGATATTCAGGAAGGCGCCGATCTCGTTATGGTAAAACCGGCGCTCGCTTATCTGGATGTTGTCCGTGCGGTAAAGGATACGTTCCACATGCCGACGGTCGCTTATCACGTTAGCGGCGAGTATGCGATGGTCAAAGCGGCGGCCCGCTGCGGCTGGCTGGATGAAGAAACCGTGATGATGGAGTCGCTTTTGTCCATGAAGCGCGCTGGAGCGGATCTGATGATCACGTATTATGCGAAAGAAGCAGCGCGGCTTCTCCAACAAAGGAGGAATGACCCATGATGTTGATTTCCTGGAACACCACCAATCAGTGTAACATGCGCTGCGACCATTGTTATCGCCGCGCCAACGATACGATGCAGGACATTACGCGCGTCGAACCGCCGGAAGATGAATTGACCACGGAAGAAGCCAAACGAATGATTTTTGAAATAAAAAAAGCGGGGTTTCAAATCATGATTTTCAGCGGCGGAGAACCCATGCTGCGGGAAGATTTATATGAATTAGGCGAATTCGCGCGGAATATCGGATTAATGCCCGTATTAGGGACCAATGCCACTTTGATTACGGAAGAAGCGGCTTATAAACTGAAAAAAGCCGGATTTTCTGCGGCCGGCGTCAGTTTGGATAGTTTGGATACGGCTAAATTATCGGGGTTTCGGAAGCTCCCGGACTGCCGCAGGTTCATATTGGACGGGATCGAAAACTTAAAAAAAGCCGGAATCCGGGTCCAAATTCACACGACCGTCATGAATTGGAATCTGCCTGAATTAGAGGAAATCACGGACTTTGCCGTTGAAATTGGCGCGGCGGCGCATCATTTTTTCTTCCTTGTACCCACGGGACGCGCCGTGCAATTGGCTTCCGAGCAGCTCAGCCCTGCGGATTATGAACGTACGATACGCCGGATCATGGAGAAACAACGGCATGTCCCGATTGAATTAAAACCCACCTGTGCGCCGCAGTTCATGCGAATTGCCGACCAAATCGGCATAAAAACCCGGTTTTCCCGCGGATGTTTGGCAGGAATTTCATATTGTATCATCAGTCCGAATGGTGATGTACGACCCTGCGCTTACTTAAATAATACGTTGGGCAACGTAAAGGAAATTGCCTTTGATAAAATTTGGACCCAGCACCCGACGTTGAAACAATTGCGTACGGAAGAAGTCGGCGGGAAATGCGGCCGATGCGATTACAAAACGGTCTGCGGCGGCTGCCGGGCGCGGGCTTTTTATCAAACCGGAGACTATATGGCCGAAGATTCCAGTTGTCTTTATTGGCCGCGGAGGGAAGAACATGCAACTCGACACGATTGACCGGAAACTTTTGGATTTAATGCAGCAAGATTTTCCCCTATCCGCAACGCCCTGGCGCCAGTTGGGCCAACAACTGGGAATTTCAGAGGAAGAAGTCCTTGAACGCGTCCGCCGTTTAAAAGAAACCGGGATCGTTCGTCGGATCGGCGGAATTTTAGACGCGGCGGAGATGCGCTTTGTTTCCTGTTTATGCGCAATGAGCGTGCCGGACGTCCGAATTCCTTTCATTGCGGAAGAAATCAATCGTTGTCCGGGGGTGACGCATAATTACCAGCGGGAAGGGGTTTATAACCTTTGGTTTACTTTGATCACGTCCAGTATCGAGGCGCGGGAACGGCAACTAACCGTTTGGGAACATCAATTTGGCCTGCCGATTTTGCGTTTTCCCGGTGAAAAAACCTACAAAAGGCGGGTTCAATTTACCATGCAACAGGCAGGTGAAAACCCATGAATCGCGAAAAAGAAATAGAGTTGAAAAATACGGAATCGACAGCCACGTCTTTCGATGCGTTGGATCGGGCGCTTTTAATGCTCTTGCAAGAGGAAATTCCGCTGATTCCTCACCCATACCGCATGTTGGCAGAACAATTTCAGCTCGACGAAGAAGCCGTTATTGATCGTTTGTACACGCTGAAAGAAAGAAACGTTCTTCGACGCGTCGGAGCGATCCTTCGTCCGCAAAAAGCTGGATATTTGGCGAATGCTTTGACGGCCTGGAACGCCGACCCCAAAGAAAATGAAACACGCGAACAAGCGCTTGAACGCGTGGGAAAAGCGCTGGCTGCTCAACCTTGCGTAAGCCATTGCTATGCTCGCAAAACGCCGCCCGGATGGGATTGGCCAGTTTTTGCCATGGTGCATGCCGCCACGCCGGACGAATTGGAAAGCTGTATCAAGCAGTTGATGCAAGCCGTCTGTTCCACGGATGTACGGATTCTGAAAACCGTGCGAGAATGGAAAAAAACCAGTATGAAATATTTTTAATCGTTGAATTGTTTGCAAGGCGTTCTGATAAAATCGAGGTGAAAAATGATGTCTCATCAACTTCATACACAAAATTCTGAAAAACTTTTTGAAATCGCGCAGGAAATTATTCCGGGTGGCGTCAACAGTCCAGTACGGGCCTTTCGCGCCGTAGGCGGGCATCCGCTTTTTATCCGCGGCGGGCGAGGCGCTTTTTTAACGGACGTCGACGGCAATCGCTTTATTGACTATGTTGGTTCCTTTGGGCCTTTGATTTTGGGACACAGCCGACCGGAGATTGTTGAAGCCATTATGAAAGCGGCGGCGCATGGCTCCACGTACGGGGCTCCCTGTCGCGGCGAAGTCAAACTGGCTCAGATGATCTGTGACGCCATTCCTTCCATTGAACAGATCCGTATGGTGAATTCGGGCACGGAAGCCACGATGAGCGCCATCCGTCTGGCGCGTGCGTATACCGGCCGCGATAAAATTATTAAATTTGAGGGATGTTATCATGGGCACGGGGATAGTTTTCTGGTAAAGGCCGGTTCCGGGATGTTGACCGAAAGAATTCCGGCTAGCCCGGGCGTACCTTCTTCGGTTCTTGAACATACGCTGGTTTGCCAATATAACGATTTGGCGTCTGTGACCCAAGCTTTTTCCCAATACCCCGGGCAAATCGCTGCGGTCATCGTTGAAC
>CALXSZ010000140.1 GCA_944391275.1 uncultured Syntrophomonadaceae bacterium | reverse complement strand
GGCCGTAGGCAAGTTCATGGTCTTCTGATGACATTCGATGATGATACCCATAAAGCGACACATATGCAAAGAATTTCTTGGTTTGAACCGGAAAATGAAGAAACTCGGTAGCAGGCATGAAAACCTTTCGACGCGAATATACTCTCTAATGGGAAACGAACCAGACAATATGCAGGTTTAAACAGAATTTTTCTTAATCGAACAGGAGGGTATAATAAAATGGAAGTATTAAAGGTTTCAGCTAAATCAAATCCCAATTCGGTGGCCGGGGCGTTGGCGGGGGTATTAAGAGAAAAAGGAGCCGCTGAAATCCAGGCAATTGGGGCCGGGGCGATCAATCAGGCGGTGAAGTCAGTAGCCATCGCCCGTGGGTTTGTTGCTCCGGGTGGAATGGATTTAGTATGTATTCCTGCCTTTACGGATATTATGATTGAAAACGAAGAAAGAACGGCGATTCGGATTATTGTTGAACCCCGCTGACGGCGGGGTTCTTTCCCAAGGAAGGTAAAATGATTGATTTACATTGCGATACGTTATCACGGATAACCCGGGAAAAAGAAAATCTGTGGGAAAACAAAGGTCAGTGGGATATTTCCCGAGCTCAGTTGGCAGGGACTTCCCTTCAGGTCTTAGCGTTATTTGCTGTTCCGGACGAAACGGATCTTGTTTGGGCAAAGATTAACCAGCAAATAAAGTATTTTGGACAGCAACTGGAACAGGAAAAGGTCCAACAGAATACCTTTTTCATCCAAAAAAGCGAGGATCTCCAAACTTGTTTAGAGCAACAAAAGATGGGATTTCTTTTGCATTTAGAAGGAGGAGAAGCTTTAGGAAAAAATTTGGATCGGTTGGAAGTTTTATACGAACAAGGGGTACGAAGTCTCGGTTTAACATGGAATTATCGAAATGCCCTTGCCGACGGCGCATTGGAGTATTCCGATGATCGTGGGATTTCAGATCTTGGACGTCGACTGATTCATGATCTAAATGAAAGGAAAATCCTTTTGGATTTGGCTCATGCCTCTCCTAAAACTTTTTTCCAGGCGTTGGAAATCACGCAACGTCCTGCTTATGTTTCCCATGCCAATATCAGTCATTTGTGTCCGCATCCCAGAAACTTGAGTGATGAACAAATTAAGGCAATCGCTGAACAAAATGGGGTGATTGGGCTCACCTATTATCGGGAGTTTTTGTCCACGCAAGAGGCTAATCAAGAGAGTCTGCTAAATCACATGGTTTATACGGCGGAGTTGGTAGGGTGTGAGGCGCTTGCGTTGGGCTCTGATTTTGATGGAGCGCAGGATATGATTTTTTCAGATGTATCAGACGCCGTTTTTTTACGGGAAAATATGCGAAGACGGGGATTTTATCCGGAAGAAATTGAAAAAATCCTAGAGAAGAATGCTCGTAATTATTTGAAACAGTATCTATGATTCGTTTTCCGAAATCCGTTTTCCGAATCGAAAAGCCTATAGAAAAACTTAAGAAAAAGATTGTTTTTTCAAATTGCGCATAGTATAATAAAGCTGTTAGTCATGGGCCATTAGCTCAATTGGCAGAGCAGCTGACTCTTAATCAGAAGGTTCCGGGTTCGATTCCCTGATGGCCCACCATGCTTTTATAAAAGAAATTGTTTCGAATGAAAAAAGATAAGGCCCTGTGTATGCAGGGCTTTTTTTATTTTATAAAAATTTTACTGTGAAACGAGTAGGTTGTTTTGCTAAAACGCATTTTAAAAAATATTTATGGTTTTGAAACAATATGGTTGTCTAATTCGGAAGAAAAGGGGATTTTTCAGCGATCTAGATCATGAATGTGAACAGCTTATGTAGAAAATTGACGCATAAGGTGTTTTTATATGAATATGAATAGGATGATAAAAAAATAGCCATGAAGGAGGAGATTTTTTTGAAAAGACAACCGATCTCCGTAAGATGTTTGTTTTCTGGGGAAGAAACGCTCGAACAAATCTTGATGGATTCTTTTCGGCTTTATATTCGACAGATGTTTTTAAAAAAATCAGAGCCGTGAAGTAGGCAAGCGGCCGTCTATTTCAGCAAAAAGAGATTAAGGAAAGAAAATAGGGAGGACATGGATGTGGGGGATTGGGGAACCAAAGCTCCTTTGAATTATCAAGCAGCGTTATATATTCGCTTATCCAAGGAGGATGAGAACGAGGGGCCGTCGGAGAGCGTGACCAACCAGCAATCGCTGCTCCAAGCGTTTGTTCGACAGCACGGATGGAGCGTTTACGATATCTATATTGACGACGGCTTCAGCGGAACCCATTTCGACCGCCCGAATTTTCAGCGGATGATCGCCGATATTGAGGCTAAAAAAGTCAATATGGTGATTACGAAAGATTTATCCCGATTAGGTCGTGACTATATTTTAACCGGACATTACATGGAACGCTATTTTCCGGAACATCAGGTCCGATATATTTCCCTACTGGATGGGATCGATACAGGTGTGGATTCCGTTGCCAACGATATCACGCCTTTTCGGGCGATTATGAATGATATGTATGCGAAGGACATTTCCAAGAAGATCAAGAGTGTCAAGCGGGATAAACAGCGGAAGGGGCAGTTCATCGGCGGCAAGCCCATGTACGGATACAAGATGCACCCCACCGAGAAAAACAAGAT
>CALXSZ010000139.1 GCA_944391275.1 uncultured Syntrophomonadaceae bacterium | reverse complement strand
ACGCTCACGCCCTTTATCCCCAACAAAGGGACGCCCCCGCGATGATTGCGATCCAATTCTTTAAAAGAATCCGGCAAAGCGCCGAACTGTTTATAACATTGCCGTCCCATAAACGTCATCGCGCCTTCCAACGCTTTTAAGATTAAGTTCCCGCAAAATCCGTCGCAAACAACCACTTCCGGACAATCGTCCGTTAACAGATCGTGTCCTTCCACATTCCCTACAAACTGGAAAACAGTTTGTTCTTTCATAAGCTGATGCGCCGCCTGGACAACTTCATTGCCTTTTTTCTCTTCCGTCCCATTACTCAGAAGAGCGACCCTGGGGTTTTCAATTCCTTTAATCGCTCGCATATAAGCATATCCCAAAATGGCAAATTGTAAAAGCTGTTTACTGGAACAATCCACGTTTGCTCCTATATCCAAAAAAGCATGTGGATTTTTCCCCGGAAGCTCCGTTAAAAGCGGCGAACGCTCAATCGACTGCAATCGTCCTAACCCCAAAATGCCGGCTGCCATCTGCGCTCCAGTATTGCCACATGAAACAAGCGCGTCGGCCTCGCCCTTTTTTACCAAGCCGGTTGCTACCAATATTGAAGCGTCCTTTTTACTTCTTAATGCAGCGGCTGGATGTTCGTTCATTGTAATCACTTCGGAGGCGGGAATAATTTTCAAGCGGCCTTCCTTGACGTCGTCTGGAGATAATTCTGCCTGAATTTGTTCCGGATCTCCCACCATTAGAATCTGATCTTCTTCATGTGTTTTTTGCCATTCTACAGCTGCTAAAACTTGTTCGCGCGGCGAATAATCTCCGCCCATTACATCCAATGCAATCTTCATTTCGACGGCCCCTTCCTTTTTCAGTACATGCGTAAAAAACAAAAAGTAAGTCCTCTCCGCTTGTGGATACGACTTACTTTCCGTTACTCTCCTACACCGGTAAAACGGCTTTCCCTTTATAATATCCGCAGTTTAAGCATGCTCTATGCGGAAGTTTTAATTCTTTGCATTGCGGACAAACAACTAAACCGGGTTGATCAATTTTTCTCCATTCAGAACGACGCATACTCTTGCGGGTATGGGATTGTCTTCTCTTCGGAACACCCATAGCAGGATCCTCTCCTTTCCTTATAATAAATTTTTTAATTTTTCCAGGCGTGGGTCTATCACATCATTCCTGCAATGGCAGGTTTCCTCATTCAAATTCTTTCCACAGACAGCACACAAGCCGGAACAATCTTCGCGACACAACGGTACCATGGGGATGTTTAACACGAGCGTTTCTTCGATCGCCTGACCAAAATCCGCCCAACCTTCTTCCGCAAATAAATAAACATCGTCGTCTTCCAAAGGTTTACGCATTTTCATATCCGTTGTCGAAACAACGATCCGTTCAAAATTTCCTTCTAAGCGATAAGGAAACTCTTTCAGGCAGCGCGAACATGTCAATTGTAGCGACGCTTGAAGCGTCCCTCGAACCACCCACTGTTTTCCAGTAAATTCCACTTGCAATTCCACCGAAAGAGAATCTGTTAAAACGGTTTGCATTTCCTTTAACCATTCAGGGGATCCCTCAAGTTTTTCTTGCATGGTCTTTTTTTGACCGGACCGCAGCCTTAACTGTTTCAGATTTATGCGCATATAAAACACCTCATAAAAGTACGAGAATAATTATATGCCTTTTTACATCTTTTTGTCAATCATTCAAAAAAGTTTGTTTCTTATTCGCCATTAGAAGGAATTTCAACCCCCACCCGCGAATTTTTTTAGAATTGAAATAAATTACACTTTTATCTATGTAAGGATATCGGATATGAAAACGGTCGGAATCATTGCAGAATTTAATCCTTTTCACCAGGGACACGCCTATCTGTTGGAACAAGTCCGCGAACGAGGAGCCGATCAAATCGTGTGCGTCATGAGCGGCCCCTTCACGCAGCGAGGAGAAGCGGCCATCTGTGATAAATGGGCCCGGGCGCGGATGGCCGTTCACAACGGGGCCGATCTGGTCGTCGAGCTCCCTTTCGGGTACGCCGCGCGCAGCGCCTATGAGTTCGCGCACGGAGGAATTCACTTGCTCAAAGCCCTAGGGATCACCCAATTGGCCTTCGGATGTGAAACTTCTAATCTAACGCTGCTCAAACAAATCGCGCAAATCTTGTCCGAAGAACCCGAATACTACGTCCAGTTATTACATAAAAACCTTCAATCCGGGAAAGGCTTTGCCGCTTCCCGCGCGGACGCTTTACAGGAATATTTCCCGAAACACGCCGAAAACCTCGCCGTTTTGCTGCGTTCACCCAACGCCATTTTAGCGTTGGAATATTTGCATGTATTAATCGCTGATCAGTTCGCCATAGAACCCTGGCTCATCCCCCGCAAAGGGGCTGCTTATCACGATGAGAATTTACAACATTTCGCCAGTGCTCGGGCCATCCGTTCCCATATTTATACGAACCCTCGTTCCCTTTCCCTTTTACAATCTACGATGCCCGAAACCGCTTACGACATTCTACAGGATGAAATCCACGCTGGCCGTTGTCCCTTTCAAACGGCTGTTCTCGACGCTATGGTATTGAGCCGACTCCGCACGACTTCTCCCAAATACTGGACATCGATTTTCGAAATGCGGGAGGGTATTGAAAACCGGATCTTAAAATTTTTGAATACTTGCGGAACCGTCGCAGATTTGGTTTGTTCCGTCGCCGGACGGCGATATCCGCACAGCCGCATTCGGCGGTTATTTCTATACGCCTGGTTAGAACTTACTCAAGACCAAGCGGACGCCTTCCGACTCGCTGCCCCTCCCGCCTACGCCCATGTATTAGCGGCAAACGCCAAAGGCTTGCAGCAGCTCAGACAATTAACCGCCACAGGAAAAAGTCCGTATATTCTTTCCAGCGGACGTGAATTGCGTAACTTTCTGAAACAGCCGGACTCGAATCTGCGCGTTTCTCAAGAATTATTACAGCTGAATTTAAAGGTAACCGGCTTATATTCCTTAGGTTATCCGGATCCTGCTTGTCGAATAGGCGATCAAGATTTCCGTCAATGCGGGATTTCGATTATATAAAATATAAAAACCACTGCTATAACCAAAAGAATTTAGCGGTGGTTTTTCATAATTTTCTCTTTTTTTCATATGTATGAGGCAGAATCAATCATTTAGGAGGCATCATGAAAAAACTCTTCACAGGATTTCTTCCTTTTATGACGGTTTTGATGATTTCATTCATGATTCTGCATCCTCAGGACACGTTAGACGCAGCCTTGCAAGGTTTTATGCTTTGGGCCAAGGTCGTTCTCCCGGCCTTATTTCCCTTTTTAGTTGCAGCTGGACTGCTATTTCCCACCGGAATGGTGGATTATCTGGAAGTTCTATTAGAACCGATTATGCAGCCATTATTCCGGCTCCCGGGTTGCGCTTCTCTTCCAACCTTCATGGGGTTTACCTCAGGATTTCCGGTCGGAGCTATTTTAACGCGGCGTTTGTATGACGAACACCGGATTTCTCTTCCCGAAGCGGAACATTTGCTCGCTTTCACCAATAATTCGAGTCCTTTATTTGTTTTAGGCAGCGTGGGAATCGGACTCTTTGGTAACCCTGCTGTCGGAGCCCTCTTACTTTGTGTGCATTACGGCTCAAATTTCCTCTTAGGCATATCCCTTCGCTTCACCCATCCCAACGTGCAGCATTCCACTTCCCATCAACATTTGCTACGTAAAGCTCATGCAGCGCTTCGGGAATATCGCCGCAATCATCCGCACAGCATCGGGAACTTGTTGGGGGAATCCATTCGTTCCGCCTTCGTCAGCATCACAACCATTGCAGGCTTTATTGTTATTTTTTCGGTTTTAACCCGCATGCTTTCCGTATGGGGAGGAATGGATTTACTATCCAAACTCCTTACGCCTCTCGCAAATCTTTTCGGTCTATCTTCGCAAGTCATCTCCGGACTCAGCCGAGGTCTATTTGAAATGACACTGGGATGTCAAGCAACCGCTGCCGCTGCAGCCGACCTCACCAGCCAACTGATGGTCGTTTCCCTGTTAATGGCGTTTTCCGGGATATCCATTATTGCTCAAATTATGAGTATTATGGGAAACGTTCCCATTCGCTGGGGACGCTATATGCTGTGCCGCGGAGCACAGATTGGACTCAGTTTTGTTCTTTTACGTATCCTGTCGCCTTTTTTCTTGGAAATACCTGTTTTTGCTAATCAAACTTTAGCCGAACAGACTGCTCGAATGCTCTATTCTTTCGATTACTGGACACTTTCTCTTCTTTTATTGCTGGGAAGTTTATTGGTTTTATTGATTTTATTGCTCTGCATGGCTTGGCGCTACCGGCCGTAACGATTATCACGCCCAATTTCCTCTTCCGGCGCGGGCATTCCCAATTCATCTTTGCCCTGCTGCACCGTTTCTAAACCTTTTTTTAGGACCAATTCCATATGTTCCATTAAGTGATATGCATAATGATCCGCATCTGTACGCAGGGTCTCCGCTTCTTTATTCGCATCTTCAACGATCGCTTGCGCTTGTTCCTGAGCCGATTGTATGATGTCATCGGCTTTTTGTTGAGCTAATACCACAATTTCTTGTTCATTTAAAATTTTTTCAGCCTGTTTTTTGGAATCCTCCATATAGCGTTCGGCCTCCTGCACGGCTGAATGAACAATGTCGTCTCTTTTTCCCAGTAAGGCTTTGGCTTTTCCAACCTCACTGGGAATCGCTACCCGCATACGATCCAAATGCTCTAAAATCAGATCCGCTTCAATCACAACTTTTCCACTCGAAAACGGCAAAGACTTACTCTCTCGAATCATCTCTTCCAGCTCATTAATCATTTTTACTAACTCATCCATTACAACGCGCCCTCCTTTGAATGGTCTTCGATCTGTGCTGCTTGATAAAAATGAATTTGTGATTCTCCGTATGTTTTTACACGAAATTTTTGCAACCGAACAAAGTGATCCGCTAAGGCGCGTCCCGTTCGGGTTCGGATCGCAACCATTCCGTCTTTTTCTAAGAGTTCTCCATCAGACAATGCCTGCATCGACTGTTCAAACAATTCATCCACCATAAAAGGAGGATCGACATAAATAATATCAAATTTTTTCCCTTGCTTTTTCAGAGAAGATAAAACTGTCAAAACTTCTTGCCGACACACTTGATGCGGCACGTCGGATAATCCGCAACGGGCGATATTTTCCTGAATCGAACGAATCGCCTTCGGGGATTGATCCACCATGAAAGTAAAGGACGCGCCTCGGCTCATCGCTTCAATTCCCATGCTTCCACTTCCGGAAAATAAGTCCAAAAAAGAAGCGGCAGATAAATAAGGCTGCCAAATATTAAATAACGCTTCTTTAATTCGGTCGGTTACGGGCCGAGTTTCCCATCCGGGCGGCGCCTGAATTTTCCTTCCTTTGGCCCGGCCTGCAATAATGCGCACTTTCTCACCTCTCTTTTGGCAGCGATTCCCCAAAAACGAAAAAGGCCCTTTTTGTGTATTCGAGACATTTTTTTTGAATCCTGCCCTTTCGGATATCTCCAAATAACATTTTTTATTTTACTCTATTTCTTCTATTATAAAAGGATCTTCTTTCGAAATAAAGCCATTTTTTGCTAGAATCTTGATTCTTTTATAAATTTTTACAAGAGATTTTTTTCTTTGGATGTATAAAGCAACGTTATTTGGTCTATCCTAGGATTGTCGGAGCAAAAAAACCGGCAAAACCCTCCCCAACAACTTTACAAAATTCTCCTCTCCCCAAAATGGCGGCTTTTATTATCATCAAAGCCGCCATTTTATATCCTTGTAGAAAGAGGTTTTTTCATGGATTTTTTTAAAAATTTTTCGTTATTTGACGTGGATTTAGCCGCTGAAGCCAGCGACCTCTTGCGCGGCAGCCGTCAAACGGAAATTCCCGGCGTTGTAGAATCCATCCGGCACATCGGACAAATTACCATCCGAGACATTCAGATCCAAACCGAAGAAGGCGCCAATCTCTTGCAGCGCCCTATCGGGACTTATATTACTTTGCAATCACCACCTCTACAAATCAACGATCCGTCCGTGCATACCGACGTCATCCAAGCCATTACAGAGAATCTGCCCCGCCTTATTACGGAAAAAATTTCTTTAAAACCCCAAGACTGCGTCCTTTTAGTTGGTCTCGGCAACCGCGAAGCCGCAGCCGACTCTCTAGGCCCTCATTTTGTCGCTCGTTCACCCATCACTCGACACTATGTCCGGTACGCGCCCGAGGCACTGGCTCCAGGTATGCGTCCCTGTTGCGCTCTCGCGCCTGGCGTCTTGGGAACAACCGGACTAGAAACGTTAGATATTATAGAAGGGGTCGTAAAAAAGATTCGTCCCGCTCTGATTATCGTAGTTGACGCCCTCAGCGCACAAAATGTAGAACGAATTGGATGTACGCTCCAGCTTGCTAACAACGGCATCCAGCCCGGTTCCGGTTTAGGGTCAAAAAGGCAGGCCTTAACGCAGGAAACACTCGGCGTTCCTGTTATTGCCATTGGTTGTCCGACCATCGTCAGCGCGCACGTGATCGCCAAACAGGTATTAGAAGCCTATGGGAAAAAGGCCCAGTTGGATCTGGATATTTCTTCAGCGGAATCCGCTATTCGCGACACGTTTTCCTTTTACGGCGCCAACCTGGCGGTCACGCCGAAAGACATTGAGGACATCGTTTTTCATGCAGCGGACATGATCGCGCAAGGCGTATCGCAGGCTCTTTTCCCGGACGTTTCTTCGGAACAATTAGCCTTGTATGCGGCTCATCGTTGATCATATACGTCATCAAAGAAAAAATAGGCGGAAAAATGTTGTTTCTTACCCGCCTATTTTTTTTGTTCAAAATGCACGTCTAAAAGCGCCTTCTGGGCTTGAGTGATTTGATATTTCCGCGGGACAGAATATAATCTCCCGTCTTTGAGAAAGCGAGCGCCCGTCTGCCGAAAAGAAAACGAAACCCGATTGATTTGACATTGTCTCCGGAGCGCCAGAACCCAATCATAATGACACACCCTAGCTTGTTCCCCCGATTCGCCTCCACAAATCACCTGTTCAATTTTCCCTGAAAGCAAATAGGAAAAGATATTGATTTCTTCCAAAAGAGGTTCGTGAATAACCGCCCGATGCTGAAGGGGAACTTCCAACAGAATAGGGATTCTCTCATCCGCCATCTTTTGGTTTTCACAGGTTGCGCAAACCGTCACATTGCCATATCCCTCTCCCCAATCCGCCGGCAAACCGACATAAAATCGTTCAATTCTTTTCGTAATAATAAAAAATTCCAGATCCTGCCGGATTTGAATAAATTTCCAGGCTTCTTTACGCCATGCATCCGCTTCTTCAATGAAAAAATCGGAGGTCATACAGGTATATATCGGACCAGGCCCCTGTAATTTCCAACTTCCTTTCCGATTTTTCTGGACAGGCAAGCAAAAACTTTTGGTTTGGGTCACAATGCGACTGTCTTTATCGTATTGCGCATCGCGCCGGTACACATAACAATGGGCGCATCCCGGACTCTTTTTCTGACATCCGTGCCAGGGATTCCATACAACCATTTTCCGTTTCCACGCCCCTTTCATAACCCATGTACCGATCTGTAAAAACACTTTCTCAAAAAATTTCAATCGCAATCCACTTTCAAGTTGTCAATTGAAACATATCCGCCGGTCGAGCTTCTTTCTTCTTATAAGATACGTTTTTTATGAAATGCGCGGCTTCATTCGTGGAATCATTCTAATTTGAGATCATTTTCTTGTATCCAACCCAATGCTCGGCAAAATTTCCCAAATATCCAACAAAGCGCCCCGGGAAGAATGAAACAAATAAGGATCATTCCCAGCCAATCCATTCCCGTAACCGCCGTTTTCGTTCCAGCTTCGATATCGGCCATCCATCCCGTCCAGATCCCAATTTGTCCACATAATCCGCAGGTTCCCATTCCTGAATTAACCGCCGCACCGTTCATTTCCAATTGGAAAACACAAGTCGCTATCGGGCCGGTAATCGCAGAGGTCAAAATAGCTGGAATCCAAATTTTGGGATTTTTAACAATATTCCCCATTTGCAGCATCGAGGTTCCCAGTCCCTGTGCGACGAGTCCCCCCCAGCTATTTTCCTTAAAAGACATCACTGCAAATCCGACCATTTGCGCACAGCACCCGGCAACGGCCGCTCCACCCGCTAATCCGGTCAAGGACAATGCCGCGCAGATTGCTGCGGAGGAAATGGGCAAGGTCAGACAAATTCCAACCACAACCGAAACAATTACCCCCATGATAAACGGTTGCTGAACGGTCGCCCATTTGATGATTGCACCAACAGACGAAGCTGCCGCGCCAATCCCCGGCGCCCACCAAGCCGATAAAAAACCGCCGACTAAAATAGTAACCGCTGGAGTAACCAAAATATCCACTTTTGTTTCTTTGGAAACCAATTTTCCCAACTCGGCCGCAAAAATGGCCACAATGAAAACGGCTAAAGGTCCACCTGCACCTCCGGCTTGATTCGCCCCATAGCCAACTGCCGCTAACGAAAAAAGAACCAGCGGGGGCGTTTTCAGGGCATAACCAATGGCAAGTGCCATCGCAGGACCGGCCATGGCCGCAGCATAGTCGCCAATGGTAACCAATGCTAAAAGATTTAACTGCTGTCCCAGGGTTTTTAAAATCGTTCCAATCAACAGGGAACAAAATAAACCCTGGGCCATCGCTCCTAAGGCGTCTACTCCATAGCGCCGCATGGAAAATACAATATCTTTTTTCAGCAAAAACGCTTGAAATTTTTCCCACATCCCAATTTTTCCTCCCTACCGCTTTCCTTTTTTGTCATATTCTGTTTATTATAGCAGCTTTCTTTTTGAAGAACAATAGTTCCTTTTTTAATACCTTTCTACTCATTTTTCATTTTCTTTAGCCATTTTTAACAAGGGATTGTAAAAAATACAATTATAGAAAAGCAAAATTTCAAGCAAAATAGAATTGTGCCTGGCTGAAAATTTCTATTTTATTTTTTTATAAGCCATGTATAGAAAGGAGGCCCGCTTTATGGATCATGAATATTCCTCAGACACAGCTTATCAGGCCGTTCACTCGCATGAACAGTGCAACGATAATCCTTATCGTCCGGCTACACTCCGCGCCAAACAACTTCGCGCGAAACGTGAATTGGCCGAAGATAAATACGAAGTTGCCGATGATATGGCATTTGCCGAACTCATTAGTTATGCGTCGGTCGGCGTGGATCCGTTCCATGCGCATGAAAATCATGAAGCCAATCAATAATTTCTCCATTTTTTGACTTTTTATCTTCCTTTTCTCAGTACGGGAGATAAATACCTGTATAGTAAAACGGAAAAAGTACAAAATAGTGCTGTAACCATAAAAGGAGGTGAAAAAACATGGCAAGCAACAAATTAGTTGTTCCGGAATCCAAACAAGCAATGGATCAATTCAAAATGGAATCCGCCAAAGAAGTAGGGGTTGACCTGAAAGCTGGTTATAATGGTGATTTGACTTCTAAACAGGCTGGCAGCATCGGTGGCCAGATGGTTAAGAAGATGGTTGAAGCTTATGAAAATAACCAGAACAAAAACGCTTAAATATTTATTTTAAGTTTTTGATAAAAAATGAGGGATTTTTCTTGAGAAAGTTAGAGAAAATCCCTCATTTTCTATGAATTTATTTATTCTATATCAGCCGATTTTAAATCTTTTCTTAGCCATCCAATAACCCCGTAAGCCATCGGCGTACTCAAAAGAATTTCAATTCCCATTTTAAAAATATATTGAATAAAAATCATCGAAACAAGCTCCTTAGCCGGAACAGTTCCCGCAAAAGCCAGCGCCATAAAAAGAACGGTATCAAAGAAATATCCAAAAACGGAACTGCCAATCGTCCGTACCCAGAGACGTTTAAAACCGGTATATTGACGAATTTTAATCAATGCCCAGGCATTGATCAGTTCTCCGGATAAAAATCCCACCAACGACGCGCCGACAATACGCGGCACATAAGTAAAAATGGCTTGAAAGGCTTGATTGGTTTCTTGCATATAATCCGGGGCCGGGAGCCAGGCGCCAATCGTCGTTAACAGAATCACTCCAATATTGCAGAGAAACGTCAGAACGATCACTCTTCGAGCGATTTTCAATCCCCAGATTTCGGTCAAGACGTCTCCCAGCATGTAAGCAATGGGAAACGTAATCGTTCCTGCGTCAAATAAACTTATTCCGCCAATTTCAATCACTTTTACCGATAGAATATTTGACGTTATATAGATCATGACCATAAGCCCAGTCATCACCATCAACGCCATGTCCAATTTTTCGCGGTTTTTTAAAGGGTTTTCCGCTACCTTGTTCGTCATGTTTGATCCTTCCTTTATTAATTTTATTTCTATCTTGAGCGCCTTTCGCCCCTCCTTTCCGACGCCCAAAAAGATTGCTAAGATGATATAATAAAGATGATGATTTATCGATAACCGTTTAGCCTGCTATGAAAAAGGAGAAAATTTTCATGGAACAAATTCCTTTTCCCTTGAAAGTGATTGCCCGCATCCACAGCGATTTTCCTACAAAGTTCGGAATCCCACGGCAAAGCGGGTTAGCGCCGGCGCTTTCAGCCCAAATTATCTTTGAACCCGCGTATCGGAATCCTGAAGCCGTCCGCGGTTTGGAAGGTTTCTCCCATTTATGGCTGATTTGGCATTTTTCTGCATGCGATCGCTCCACATGGTCCCCTACCGTCCGTCCGCCTCGTTTAGGGGGCAACCGTCGCATGGGCGTTTTTGCCACCCGTTCGCCCTTTCGACCCAACGCGCTCGGGTTGTCTTCCGTTCGTTTAGAAAAAATTGTTTTTTCAAAGCGTTCCGGCCCGATTTTATATGTATCCGGTGCAGATTTAATGGACCGTACCCCCATTTTGGACGTCAAACCGTTCTTGCCTTTTACGGATAACCATCCGGATGCTGTTGGGGGATTTGCTGAAGCCACACAAGATTACGCTTTGAAAGTAATTTTCCCGGAGCACCTGTTAAATCTACTCCCTCCGGAACAGCATTGCGCTTTGCTGGAAGTGTTGGAACAAGACCCTCGTCCTTCTTACCAACAGGACGCTGCGCGCATTTACGGCTTTATTTTTGCCCATTGGGAAATCCGCTTTCGGGTTCAGGAGAAGATCTTAACCGTGGTTGAAGTCAAGCCTATTTAAGGACGTTTCTTGCCTATAAGCTTTGGCCTTTTTTTAAAAAAGCGTCCCCGTCTCCCACTGAAATTGATGCCGCAGGGTTTCAGTTTCCATTTCCAAAAAGATTTGCGCTTTTTTGGGTATGAAGATTTCTTGCAGCACCGATTCCTGAAAGTTCAAAAGATACACGCAGGATTTACAATCTAAAAAAATTTTCTGAAATTGATATCTTTTGAGAGCCTGTTTTTCCTGCATCGCCCGCATGATAGCCTCAATTTCATCTCGTTTTTCCGGCTCAGCATGCGCGTATAGATATAAAGCGTTACACGTATAATGCGTATAATGGCTATTGAGTTTTTCCAATTTGCGTTCAAAGCGAATCTTCACTTTTTCCTGATAAGGAATCTGATTCTCTTCATCATTTATCAACGCCCAAAGACGCCCGTTATAGAAATAAAGTTTTCCTTTATATTTTTCCAGCGCGCTTTCCGGGATATCTTCTTTTAATCGTCCCAAATAGTGTTCCAAAAAACTTTCAGATTGCCCGTCATAAGGCAATAACGCCTGGCTAACTTCCAACCCGAAATTCATTTTGGGATTCTTCCAATCCGGGCTTTCTCCTTTCACAAACCCCGGTTGGTATTCCTTCCAAAAATATTTTAAAACCACCATCGCATAAATTTCATTATATAATTTTTCATACGCCATAATGAACTCCTTCTGTCGCTCCCTTTCACACAAGCGTTCCTTTACTCCGGCAGACTCATGTATATCCTACCATGTTCTCTTGGTTTTTTGTTAAATTTCCTTCATCGAGAACAAATTTTTTATCTTTCTTCCGGGTCCTTTACACCTTTTTCTCAAGATGCTATACTCGTTGAAAAAAGAATAGGGGTTAGTATGAAAGAAAGACCTTACGCGAAAATTTTTATTACTGAAAAAGCCGAGAGGATGCTGCGTCGCGGACACTCCTGGGTATTTGCCGATGAAATAACCCATCAGGAAGGAACGTATATAAACGGCGATCTTGTAGACGTTCAATCCCCAAAGAACCGCTGGATGGGAACCGGTTTTATCAATGATCACTCGAAAATTCGAGTCCGCATCATTTCTCAAAATACCAACGACCGCTTCGATGAAGCATTTTTTGAACGCCGAATTCGTCATGCAATTGATTATCGTCGAACCGTTATGGGAGAAGATTTTTCCTGCTGCCGCTTGATCTTTGGAGAAGCCGATTTTTTCCCCGGTTGGACAGTGGATAAATTCAATGATATTCTCGTCAGCGAGGTCTTATGTATGGGGATTGATCGGATCAAAGGGCTCCTCTATCGTCTACTGATCCAAGTACTTCAAGACCAAGGCGTTGCCATTCGAGCCATTTATGAACGGAACGATTCTCC
>CALXSZ010000138.1 GCA_944391275.1 uncultured Syntrophomonadaceae bacterium | reverse complement strand
CGGAGCATACGCATATTGTCCGAGTGCAGTTTAAGGACGGCAAAGAAAGTTTCCTGCAATTAGCGAACGATGAATATTTTATATTTCGGGAAGCGATGAAAGAGGACGAACCCAAAGAATAATCTGGGAGGAAAGATCGGGTGTTTCCCCAGGCGAGGGGAAAGAAAAACAACAAAAACAACAAAACGATCCGGGCGGGGGCTCGGATTTTTTTATGCACGGAAAAGGAGGAAGAATAAATGGAAAGATTTGCAGCGATGGATATTTTATTACAAAGTTTTTTGCCGAATACGGTGGTGGAATATACAGTGGACTTTGTGCAGGGGAATGAAAGTTTAAGCAACCTGGAAGGCTGGGAAACGATTGACCAGACCCTGGAACAACTGAACAATACGCTCGTTTCGATCGCTTCGGTAGCGCTGCCGCCTCTGTTAACGGCCCTAGGGTTCTTAATTGACAATTTTTCCATTCTCCTTCCGTTGATTTTAGGTTTTGGGGGCGCTTTTGGCGTTTTTCAGATAGCAGCGCGATGGGTAAGTATAGTAGAAAATACAACAAATTTAGCTAAAAAAGCAATGAAAGGATTTAAATTGGCAACTCAAATTATGTCTATGGGATTAGGAGATTTAAGGGGAAAGACGGCTTCTGTATCAGCTGCAACATTAGTTTTTAACTCTACATTACTGGCGAGCCCGGTCACTTGGATCGTAATGGGGATTATGGCTTTGGTGGGCGTGTTGTTTGCAGCGGCGTCGGCGGTTGCAAAATTTACCGGCGTGGCGGACAGCGGCTTCGGCGTGATTTGCGGGGCGATCAATGTCGTTATTCAATTCTTTAAAAATCTGGGATTGTCGGTTGCAAATATCTTTTTGGGAATCATTAATGGGGCGTCAGCCGTTGGAAGCAATATAAAATCCTTTTTTTCAGTGGCGATTGCCAATATTCAGTATCAGTTTTGGTCTTTGGCGGAAACTGTAGCCAATATCAATCTCAAAATTATGGAGCTTTTAAACAAACTGCCCTTTGTGGAAATCGATACCACCAGTTGGGAATGGGCGGCGGACCATTTTGCTCAAAAAGCCCAGGAGGCGCAAGACACCATACAAAATACCCAATTTAAGGACGTTGGGGCGGAATTTACCAAAGGTTTTCATACCTATGAAACTTTTGGGGAAAACTGGGTCGGAGAGGCTTTTGCTTCGGGCGCGGAATGGGGCGACCAGAAGTCCGCACAGATTTCGGATGGATTAAGCTCTTTTGGAATCGGCGGTGGAATGACTTCGAGCGAGGAAGTGATGAATTCCGGCGCAGTATTGAACGATTCTGCTATAGAATTGAATAACTCCAGTTTAAATTTAAACAATTCAAGCGCGGCGTTGGGCGACACCAGCATGGCGTTCAATGATTCCAGTATGGCATTGAGTGCGTCGGATGCAACGTCGAATGTAGCTTATGTATCTTCCGATAACTGGGAAAAAGAGTTAAATGCTTTTAACGAAACGCTCGGTCAATCTCAGCAACTGTTAAGCGACTTTAACCGTATGTTGGAGAGGGTGAATGGCATTTCGGAAATAGAAATGGAAACGGCAACAACGGAAAGAGGGTACACAGGCAGTTATAACCGTGCGGAATCTTTGGAAGAAGAAACGCCAATTTTCCGTCTGGATGAAGAAACATTGGAACGGATCCGGCAGCTGGCGGAGGAAAAACCGGCCAACGAGTACACCACGGCGAACATCCGTATTGAAATGGTCAATCACATGAATGTGAAAAATGCCAATGACGCGGCGCCGGTAATTGATCAGCTAAAGAACGGTTTGTATGAAGCTCTGGCAAATGGCAAAGAGAAGGGAAGTTTGGTGCTGGCCTAAAGAAAGAGCGGTTTTGAATGGTGTGCGTAATTCAAAAGCGTATCCGGTTCTTTGAAACAAGGACTCAATTCTTGATTACGACAGAAAAATGACAAATACAAACAAAAAACGATGAAATACATAAGAATTCCCTTAAATCTATGGGGAAAATAAAAAAAAATAGTAGAAGAATTTCATAAACAAATAGCGACTATCTTACTATAATAGAAAAAAACCTTTTATAGTTTAGTGATTCACAGCGCGAAACAACGTAAGTATTTAGGTAAAAGCGCTTTCTTTTCTTGAAGAAAGCGCTTCTTTACAACGCCGCATGTTTATGAGTCTTTAAAAATAGAAAACATACATAGGGTAAAATCAAAACATATCCTGAAGGATAAAATGAGGAGGGAAGAAATGTTTTTATGTGGAGGGAAAGTGGTTCGTGGAGATTATTTTGGGAAAGAAGTTTATGGTTGGGATAAACCTTACTATTTTATTGGCATTAAATTAAAGCATCATTGGATTAGGCAATCTAAATACCTGGAGCTTTGCCCTGTCACAGTAGAAAGTTATCGTGTACTTGAGAGAGTAGATCACTATTCTTCTTTTGGAGGGATGGAGGGTTCGACCTACGAAGTAGCGATTAAATTTCGAGATGGAAAGAGAAGTGTTATCCAGATTAATGGCGACCTTTTTTACAATTTAAAAAAACGAATGGATGTTGACATAAAAAATGATTTTTAACATGTTTATGAGTCTTTAAAAATAGGAAACATACATAGGGTAAAATTAAAACATATCCTGGAGAATAAAATGAGGAGGGAAGAAATGTTTTCATATGGGAAAGTGGTTCGTGGAGATTATTTTGGCAAAGAAGTTTGGGGGGAGACTAAACCTTTGTATTATATTGGCATTCAAATAAAAGGTTTTTGGTGGACGAAAAAAAATTCAATAGAGCTTTGCCCTGTCACAGTAGAAAGTTATCGTGTACTTGAGAGAGTAGATCACTATTCTTCCTTCTTTGGAGGGATGGCGGGTTCGACCTACGAAGTAGCGATTAAATTTCGAGATGGAAAGAGAAGTGTCATCCAGATTAATGGTGACCTTTTTTACAATTTAAAAAAACGAATGGATGTTGACATAAAAAATGATTTTTAAATAGAAAAGCGCTTTATAAAGCGCTTTTTTTATTTTCAATAATATAAAGGAGGGGGAACAAATGGCAGAAAATAACATAAGCGATAATGTAAAGAAAGGGTTTGAAACATTAAATAAGTTTGCCCAATTTTCTGCAAAAGCTGTAGCGGCTGTGCAATTTGTTGGCATTGCGCTACAAGGCATACAAAATGGATTTGGCGCAATTGATCGCTTTAATCAAATTCAATATCAATTGGATGAATTAGGTGGAAGTGCGGACAATGCAAAACAAGCGTTAGAAAATATTTACAATGCTTCCCAGTATAGCCGGGTGGATTACTTAGATATGGCCGATATGGTCATTAATCTGCAATTGAATACGGGACAAGCTTTTGCCAATCCCATGGAAACAACTGCCTTCGTGGAACAAATGACTAAACGGATGCAGTTAGCCGGAACCTTTGATACTTTTACCGACCAAGCCTTGGAAACTTGCCAAGAGGGATTTCAATCCGGGATTTTTGGGGCGGAGGGGCTGAAAGTGCTTGAAAACGCCATGCCGGGTTTTCAACAGAGCCTGGCCGACGTTTTAGGGACCGATGTAGCAGGGGTCAACCAAATGGCGGCCAACGGCGGAATCAGCGGGGACGCCGTGAAAGGGGCGATGTTTCAATCGGCAGACGTCACCAACGCGCAAATGGCGGCGATGCCTATGACTTGGGGAGATATTTGGACGGAAACGGTGAATCGGGTGACGCGCGTGACGCAGCCGCTGCTCAACCTGATTGGGTTTCTGGCGCAGTATTGGGCCCTTTTAGAACCCATCATTTGGACGGCGGTGGCGGCTTTAATCGCGTATAATGCGACTGCCGGAGTTGGGTGGTTGAACACGTTGAAAATGGTTGGAGCAATGGCAAGAAAAATTGTTGTGAATGGAGTAGAAATTGCCATGCTGGTGGCCAGCACGATCGCGCAGGAAGGGCTAAACGCCGCTATAAAGATGTGCCCCATTAGCTGGATTCTGGGGCTGGTCATCGCGCTGGTCGGGGCCTTCTATATCGTAATTGGGGCGATTAACCAATTCGCGGGTACCAGCCTCTCGGCCACCGGATTGATTTTTGGGGCGATTGCGGTGGTCGGCGCGGCGATTATCAATACGGCCGTCGGGGTCATTAATGGCATCCTGCAAATCGTTTATCTGTTCATATCGCCGTTTATTGGCATTATTGAATGGATTTTGAATGTGGTCAACGGCGGCTTCGATGGCCTGGGCGGCGCGGTCGCCAACTTGATTGGGAATATTATTTCGATGTTCTTGGATTTGGGCAAAGTGGTTACGAAGATTATTGACGCTATCTTTGGGACGGACTGGACCGGTGAGCTTTCGGAGTTACAGGATAAAGTTCTGAATTGGGGGAAAAATGAGGACGCGGTTACGCTGGATCGCGGAGCCAAGGAGATTGATTTCCGATTGGATTACGGCGATGCGGCCAGCGCTGGGTATGGGTTTGGTGAAGGACTAGCCGGTGGGTTTGGCGCAGAAAACGATTTGTCGAAGATGTTTGGCGAGACGGGTTACGGCGAAAATTTGGCAGGAAGCCTTGGCGAAAATTTTGGGGGCGGCGGCGGATACGGCAGCTACGGCGGCGATTATGGCGGGTTGGAATTGAGTCAGGAGGATCGTTCGTTAATGATCGGCGCAGTGGGACCGGATGCAGGATCGGTTACGTATAATGAGATCCGGGTAGAAATGGTGAATAATAACCAGATCCAGGATCGCCGGGATGCGGACGGCTTAATTGTGCGTCTGACGGAAGGCTTAAGCGAAGCGATTTATACGTCGCAGGAACGCCTGGCGTAACAAAAATCTTGGGAAAGGACGTGAAAAAATGACCGATTTGGATTCGGGATACGGGTCAAAAATGTATCAGGTGTATTTGGATGGGATGATGTTTCCGGTGGCTCCGTCTAAGATTGAGTGGCAATATCATGGAGAAAATGAGACGGTTTCGCTCATTCATCAAGGGGAAATTAATGTGATTCAGCCGCTGAAACTGACGGATTTTTCTTTTCAGGTGCTTTTGCCGCACCAGCCTTATCCATTTGCCCATTATCCGAACGGAACGTTTTTGCCGGAGGCCTATTATTTGCAACGGTTAAAGATGATCATGGAAGCGCGAGAGCCGGTGGAATTTATGGTGATTCGTCCGGGAAGCATCTATGATAATGTGCTGGAGCGGGTCACATTGGAGGATTATAAGGTTCAGGAAGATGCGGAAGAGGGAATGGATGTCGTAGTCGATATCCAAGTAAAACAATATCAGGAATACGGTTCGTTGCGGTATGCTGTAGGAGCGGACGGAACCGGGCAGGCTGTCTCAGAGCGTCCGCCTGGAGAGGACCAGGTGATTCCTTCGGAGGAGAATCCCGTATCGTATACGGTTCAGGCGGGGGATAGTTTGTGGGAGATTTGTCAAAAAAAATATGGAGATGGGTCCAAATGTTGGGAGGTGGCGAATCAGAATGGGATCAGCAATCCCAATGTGATTTATGCGGGGCAGGTGATTGTCCTTGCTTGATCTTCAATTAAGTATTGAAAATGAAGGGACGATCTATGTTCCGCTCTTGGAGGGAAGCCTTTCGGTAGAATGGGAACGAGAGGGGAGTCCGGGAAAACTTTCTTTTTCCGTTGTAAATGATGGGAAAATCAATTTTCAAGAAGGGAACGTCGTGCGACTGTTTGTCGACGGAGTTCCTTTTTTTTATGGGTATGTTTTTACGAAGAAACGGGATAAGAATCAACGGATTGAAGTGACGTGCTATGACCAACTGCGTTATTTGAAAAATAAGGGGAGTTTAAAGTATACCAATCAAACAATTGGGCAAATCCTCCGCCGCCTGGCGGATGAATATGGGCTAGAGTGCGGGGAAATTGAGGAAACGGGGGTGGCTTTGTCGCGTAGGGAAGATAAGGTTACGCTGTTTGATATGATTGGTAACGCCTTAGAGGAGACCCAGCAGATCAATCGGACGCTTTATGTACTCTATGACGACTTTGGGAAGTTGACATTAAAAAAAGCTCAGGATATGCAATTGGATTGTTTGATTTGCGACAGCACCGCCGAAGACTTCAGTTACGAGAGTTCGATTGATGGAGAAACGTATAACAGTATTCGTTTATATTATGAAAATGATCAAACCGGAAATTTACAGGAATATTTGGCGCGTGATGAGGGAAATGTGGCGCGTTGGGGGCTTTTACAGATGTATGATGCGGTAGATGCGCCAGAGCTATTGAAGAACAAAGCGGAAGGGTACCTGGCGCTCTATAATTCAAAACGGCGAAAACTCAGCGTATCGGGGGCGTTTGGCGATGTACGGGTGCGTGCGGGATGTTTGGTCCCGGTACAGCTTGTTTTAGGGGATGTGGATGCAAGCACATATTTGTTGGTGGAGCAGGTGACGCACACTTTCGAAAATGGACGCCATGCGATGGATTTAACATTATACGGCGGAATTTTTGTTTAACGCCAATGGATTGAATGGGTTGAATGAGGGAGAAACAAACGCGGAAAAACAGGATTCCCCGAGGGAAAGGAGGAACAATTTTGTCGGATTATACGGATTTAGTACAAATTATTAAACGGGCGGCGATCGATGCGGTGGAACAAAGAAAACCGTGCGACGTGCTTTTCGGAACGGTACAGAGTGTTGCGCCGTTATCCATTTTTGTGGAAATGGGAATGGTGTTGGAGGCCGATGAATTGATTTTGGGCGAGCATTTGACGGATTACCAGACGGAGCTGAGTTTTGATGATTCCCAAGTAAAACAAGTTTTTACGACATGGGACATGGATGAGATAACCGAAAGTCAAGAGGAGAAAATCAGTTTTAAACGCCCGATCCGGCATAAGGTGACGCTTTATAACGGATTGAAAGTCGGAGACAAGGTTATTTTGCTGCGTAAACAGAGTGGACAGCGTTTCATTGTGTTGGATCGGGTGGTGAGCGCCCAATGATTCCTCAAACCAGCGAATTTGAAAAGGTGCTGACCCTAACCAACTATCCCAGCAAGACGTATTATTTGGACGTTGAAAACAACCGCATTGTAGGGAAAACCGATGGGTTAACCGCCATGCAGCAAGCGGTTTATAAGATTCTTCAGACCGAACGGTACGATGAGCTGATTTATAGTTTCCGGTATGGCGTAGAGTTGAAAAATCTCATTGGACAGCCTATCGCGGTGGTTTGCGCCCGTGTGGAGGCGCGCATCCGGGAGGCTTTGCTGTGTGATGATCGCGTAAAAGCGGTCAAAGACTTTTCTTATGAACGGAATCGTGAAAGTTTAATGGTTTATTTTACCGTTGAAACCACAGAAGGAAACTTTACGGTTGAAAAAGAGGTGAGAATATAATTGTATGAGTCGATGACGTATGAAAAAATTTTAGAACGGATGTTGGCAGCAACGCCCACAGGAATCGATAAACGGGAAGGCAGTATTCTTTATGATGCTTTGGCTCCGGCAGCGGCGGAGTTGGCGCAGATGTATATTGAATTGGATGTTGTTTTAAACGAGACATTTGCGGATACAGCTAGTCGGGCCTATTTAATGCTGCGGGCGGAAGAAAGAGGCATAACGCCTTATCCGGCTACGTGTGCGATTGTCAAAGGAATCTTTAATTGTGCGGTTCCAATTGGCAGTCGTTTTGCTTTGGAGACGTATTTCTATACGGTTACGGCGTTAATTTCGGACAGTGATCATAGTTATCAATTAACGTGTGAAACCGCTGGAAGCGATCCCAACCGTTTCATTGGACGGCTGGTTCCGGTTGACGTAGTGGAGGGATTACAAACGGCTGAGGTAACGGAAATCCTCGTTCCGGGAGAGGATGAAGAGGATACAGAGACGTTTCGCAGTCGTTATTTTGAATCATTAAACTCCCAGGCTTTTGGGGGAAATGTGGTAGATTATAAAAATCATGTCCAGGCGCTTTCCGGGGTGGGCGGCGTGAAGGTCTATCCGGTTTGGAATGGCGGAGGGACGGTGAAATTAGTCATTGTAGACGCCAACTATGAGGCGCCTTCGGATACTTTGCTAGATCAGGTGCAGGAGGCGATGGACCCGACGCAGAACCAGGGCAAAGGTTTAGGATTGGCCCCGATTGGGCATGTGGTAACGGTTGTCGGGGTGCAAGAAACCGTTATTGCGATTGCTTTTTCCATAACGTATGAGACCGGCTGGACTTGGGCGGATGTGGAAACATATGTTGAGGAAGCGATTGATCAATATTTTAACGAATTGAATCAAAATTGGGCGAATACGGATCATTTAATTGTGCGAATCAGTCAGCTAGAGAGTCGTTTGTTGGAAATCAGCGGAATTGTGGATATTGAGAATACGACGTTAAATGGGCAAGCTTCCAATTTAATTTTAGGAGAGGACTGTGTGGCGAAGCGAGGTGAAATTAATGGCTAAAACGGTTACGTTAGAAAAATATCAGCCGCAAGTCGTTAAAGGTACCAGGGAGTTCCAAACGTTAGCCGCTGTGGAAAATTCGGAGATGGAAAATGTATGGGGAGATCTTGAATTTCTCTGGCAGGATCAATGGATGGATACGTTGACAGAAGAGGGATGCCGGCGTTGGGAAGAAATGATGCGAATTGTTCCCAAGGGAAGCGATAACCTGGAAGTACGGCGATTTCGTATCAAAGCGCGCATCAATGAGAATCTGCCCTATACCTATCGAATGCTTGAACAATCCTTAGATACGTTATGCGGAGCGGGGAATTATAGCGTTACTTTGTATCCGGAGGAATATCGAATGAAGGTTTTGTTGCAATTGACCGTAAAAAAATTATTTAGTGAAGTACAAGAAATGATTGAACGTATGATACCAGCCAATATGATTTTAGAAGTCTTATTAAGATACAATCAGTGGCAGGATTATGCGCAATGGACCTGGCAACAGGCGTCAAGCTATACCTGGCAGCAATTGAGAGAGGAGGCATTATAATTGGCCGATCAAACTACCCATTATCATTTAATTAAACCGTCTGCTACGGATTTTGTGAATGTGCAAGACCTAAACGATAACATGGATACCTTAGATGCAGCTCTAAAGACGGTGGCGGACAATGCCGGAGAAGCGCTGCCGGCTTCCAGTTATACCGCAGAAGATATTTTGACAAAACTAAAAACCGTAGATGGAGCCGGTAGTGGACTGGACGCGGATTTATTCAAAGGGAACAGTGTTGTGCCCATATCCAACGGCGGCACCGGCGCGACTACCGCCACAGACGCACGGACCAATTTAGGGATAACCCCCGCCAACATCGGTGCATTAGCCACAACCGGCGGAACCATGACCGGGGATTTAAGTTTAAAGATGAATAATCCACATCTGTATATGACCGATACCACGAATGCTGAGACAAACTCGCGCGGAAGCATCGCACATGGAACCCGCGAAATGCAAATGATCGCATATAGCCAAGTAGGTTCGACGCAAAATTTCCGGGGACTATTTGTAGCCGACGCCGTAAAAACTCCCGATGTTGCGCAGGCACTTAGGTTGTCAGACCGTGTGAACGGGGCTTCCACCTACTACAACGTTTTAACCGAAGCCAACGCAAAAGACATCATTTCAGAGCAAGTTGCCCCCGCCGATATCGGGGCGCTGCCCACCGCTGGCACTGCCGCCGCAGCAACGAAGTTAGCTACGGCCCGGACCATCCGGACCAACTTGGCGTCAACCTCCACCGCGTCCTTCGACGGGTCCGCCAACATTACCCCCGGGGTCACCGGAACGCTTCCTATATCCAACGGGGGAACGGGGAACACTTCCGGGTATATCCGCACCGGCTTAAAAAGCGGAACAACGGTCGGGGACTATG
>CALXSZ010000137.1 GCA_944391275.1 uncultured Syntrophomonadaceae bacterium | reverse complement strand
ATCATTGGCAATTATGCTGGTTGAATCCTTGTGTTTGGGCCTTATCCGACGATTTTTCCAACTTCCGGATCTTCCGTTCCGCAGCCTATATGCGCCTAACCTGGCTGGCAGCGCTTGCCGGAGTCTGGACGATTTCCTGTCTCTGCATCCGCCAGTACGGAAAGGGAATTTTGGACTCCATCGTGTACAACATTCGACAACCTTACCGTCCCGTCCTTGCCCTGCTCCTGCTTTTCTGTTCCGGCGCGGCTTACGTCCTGCAACCCTTTGTAGATCATAGCAATCCGGATCTTTCCGCCATGTCCTTCTTTGAAATGGAATCTTTAGAAGATATAACCTGCTCGAGACGGACAGCCGAGGTATATCCCAATCTATCCACCGGCAGTGTATCCGGCGTTGCCACCTATCGATTCGTTAATACTTCGGGTCAGCCACAAACAGCGGCCTTCGGTCTCAACCCTGGTTATACGGTCACATCGGCCCAGGTAAATGAACAGGATGTATTCTATACTACAGCGGACTACCAGGAAAACAATATGGCGCTTACGGAAGTCGTTCTCCCAGCAGTCGAAAACATCGAATTGACCTTAACCTACCAGGGCTTTCCCCAAGAATCCAGCGCGCTATCTACCATGCAGGGGCGCACAGAAATCAGCAGAGACTATCTCTGCCTGGAAAATCAGGACCTCGCACCTTACCTGCTGAATATCGACGCGTCAGATGGCGTTCTCCCCGTTACCGTTGATGTGACTCTCCCAACGCATATGATAGCGCTTCCGTTCAGTACAGCAGAGGCAAAGATCGTAGCTAAGCATGACGACGGAGCCGTTACCTGGCGCTATGAAAACAGCGGATTCGGCGGTATTCTCTACGCGGGCGATTACATTCGCGAAGACATCCAGACGGACAGCATCACCCTCCAATTTTACTTTGGCCGTAAGCACCAGAGCATCCTGGACGCCGCCGGAGCAACAGAAGCTATAAAGACGGTAGTGAACTATTGTGCGGAACACTACGGTCCGCTATCCTTTAGCGCCGGGGACACACTTAAGCTGATTCAAAGCCGAGTTTCCGGCGGTGGATACGCTACAGAGGGAGCCAGTCTACTAGACGAGGAAGATTTTACCACCATCAATTTGGAAGACAAAAATAAGGGCGCCGTCCCAGGCGAGGTTATGATCCACGAATTGGTTCATCAGTGGTGGGGACTGTCCAATATGTTTGATCCATCAAATGAAAAAGATCCTTGGACAGCGGAGGGTTTAACCGTCTACACCACTTACCGTATTGTTAAAGAACTCTATGGGATGGATTATGCCTGGGAAAACTATGTAAAACCATGGCGGCAGGCAACGGATGACTATTACTTGAATTTTTATGTTCGTCATCCGGAGTACCAGTCCACTCTTCCAGAAGATAAACAATTGGAGATCTCCAATCACCTTTCTTATGTGCAGCAATACTGTGAAATGCCGCTAAAGATTCTCAAGGCAGAAGAACTCATAGGCGGCGAGGTGGTTATGGACGCGGTTCTGAAAAACTTGTTCAATCGGGAAATAGACTGGTCCCATCCTTATTTAACGTATCAGGAATTTTTAGACGCCTGCGGGCTAACGGAGGAGGATTTGAATCTTGCATAAGATTTTTAGATATGAATGTAAACGACTGTTATGGAACAAGTTTTTTCTTGGACTTGTGTTAGTACTTTGGTTTTATGGATGGCAAGTATTAAACAACCGAACGATTTTCGGCGTCTCCCATACGGCCCCCTTTTCTTCCTGGAGTTTCGGAGATTATTTCGTTCGCATGCTCCCTCTCTTATGGATCGGCGCATTGTTTTTTCTCACCTTTTTCACCTCAGCTAAAGCCCAGCGTGTAGCCATTCTTACCAGTGCTACCAACGTGTTTCCCCACCGATACGCGTTGACCCGATGCGCAGCTGCTTTGACGGGAACCGGTTTGCTCATGCTCGTTCCGCTGGTTCAAGCCGCTGTATTTTGCGGTCAATATTTCGGATGGCGTCATGGAACAAATTTGTTGCTCCCCGCCTTGTTTACGTTGGTTCCCCTATTGGTATTCGCCTTGGGAAGCGGTTATTTTCTCGGACAGATCCGATCCTATATGGTATACGGTTGGATGCCGCTCCCATTTTTGTTCAAGTTTCTCCCACTACCGGAAGCTCTGGGAATCTGGAATGGAAGCTTTTTCATCAAGTATCCGCTGGTTTTGGGAACGCTGGACCCTGCGTTTACTATACCGGCGACGGTCATTCTAGCACAATGTACACTGTTCACGGTCGGCGTGGGGCTACTGTTTTTCCAACCGCTCCCACTCCATCTTTCTGCGCTAAAGTTGCTGAAAACCCGTGTTAAAAACTTATTTATGTGATCTTATGAAAATGTCCCGCCGTTTGTAAATCTCCGAAAGTTTCTCCGAACCTTCTTTCCCACAAACAACCGGAAAATGATTGATCCTTCCTCTCTTTTACGTGTCGTTTAAGCTGCTAAAAAGGAAATAATCAATCATATCTTCCCAAAGAAAGCAACCATGGATCGGTATCGTCATGCATTTTCTTCTTCCACGTCATTGTCCGGGTATCAAGATCCTCTTGTTATGTATTGCATAAGGAGGAAACTTTCCATAAAGTTTCTATCCGTCCTATCTTAAACCAAAAACGTCGCAGACTCAGAAGTTCTGCGACATTTTTTTGCACGATTAAAATGTTTTTTATAAAATGTTCGATCCGGATAAGGCCACATATCCATCGTCTATTTTTTTAAATTCGCTTCATTCCAAAAAGATACCATGCTCCTATGCCAATCTCATCCCCCATGGCCTTTCTTTCTAAAACAAATTCTCTCGCAGATTCCTTAGGTACCAAAAAAACTTCGATTTCTTCGGAAGCTTCAAGATTTTGACGGGGATTTTGGTTGCGTGGATCGTTCTCATCAATCTTTGCTTGAATGGTATAAGCTCCTTCGTCCATCAAACCCGGATTACTCCTTACTAATGGACCGATATCCAGAACTTCCCCATAATAACCTGTTTCTTCCAGTAATTCCCGCATGGCTTCCTTCCCTAAATCTTCACTTTCAGCTAATCCCGCAGGAAAACCAATAATGTAATTTTCCAGAGGCTGCCGATATTGCCGCAAAAAAACGATCCGATGGCTAGGAACCAGCTCCGCAATGACGACCACGCCCCGGGCACGATTCACTCTTTCCACAATTTCCCATTTATAGTTTTTCCCTTCATCCGAAGAAAATTCCGCTTCTTTTAATTGAATCCATCTCCCTTTATATACAATCTTTTCATTGATTTTTCTCAAATCATCACGCTTCCTTTCTCTTCTCTTCCTTTCTAACCAAACAAGCTAATTTGATTATTTTCCGGCATCCCATCAAAACATCCAAATTGCCTGAGCATATCCATAGCGGTTTTATTCGTTCCGCTGCGATTTTGAAAATCTTCCACCGACAAAAACGCTTGATCACTCCTGGAATTGGCAATCGCATTGGCCGCTGCATACCCAACGCCGGGCAAAGAACCAAATGGAATCAACAGACCATCTTCCTTCAATTGAAATTTGGTTGCGGCTGATTCATAGAGATCGACCGGATAAAATTTAAACCCGCGAGCGCACATTTCCATCGCAACTTCCATCACCGTTTTTTGTTTTTTATCCTTTGCCGTAGCTGCGTATCCCATATCGTCAATCTCTTTAATACGATATTTAATCCTCTCTAAGCCGCCTAACGCCGCTTCTACATCAAAATCCTCGCCACGAATACTAAAAAAACTGGCGTAAAAAGCCAATGGCTGATGGACTTTAAACCAAGCCAAACGGCAAGCCATCGTCACATACGCTACGGCGTGCGCTTTGGGAAACATATAGTGGATTTTCGTACATGAATCAATATACCAATCCGGAACATGGTGCTCCCTCATCACTTGTATTTCTTCCGCAGTTAATCCTTTTCCCTTCCGCACATGTTCCATAATATCAAACGCCTGTTTATTGGGTAGGTTCATTCGAATCAAATACGTCATAATATCATCGCGCGTACAAATTGCTTCATTTAGAGTCGCTACGCCTTCTCGAATGAGAACTTCCGCATTATTATTCCATACTTCTTCGCCATGCGATAAACCGCTAATACGGACCAGTTGGGAAAAAGTATTTGGTCGGGTCGCCTCTAACATTTGTCGAACAAATCCGGTTCCAAATTCAGGAACCGCATAAGTCCCAACGTTGGAATCAATATCTTCCGGTTTTACCCCTAAGGCTTCTACGCCTGAAAACAAACTCATCGTCTCCGGGTCGTTCAAAGGAAGCGTTTTTACATCGATTCCCGTTAAATCCTCTAGAAAACGAACCATGGTGGGATCGTCATGGCCCAAAATATCTAACTTCACCAACTGGGCTTCCATGGAATGATATTCAAAATGGGTAGTCACTACCCCGGAATCCTTTTTATCGGCCGGATGCTGCACAGGCGTAAATTCAGTAATCTTATGGTTGGCTGGCACAACGACCATCCCGCCTGGGTGCTGACCCGTGGTCCGGCGCACTCCTTCAATGCCTTTGGCCAAACGCCGCATTTACGCATGACGCATAACCAAATTTTTTTCTTCACAGTACTTCTTGACAAATCCAAAAGCCGTTTTTTCCGCAATCGTTGCAATGGTACCAGCTCGAAATACATTTTGCGCGCCAAAAATTTCCTCCACATAATGGTGCGCGCGCGGTTGATAATCCCCGGAAAAATTCAGATCAATATCCGGGACCTTATCCCCTTCAAATCCCAAAAAGGTTTCAAAAGGAATATCAAAACCCAATTTATCCATAGGCGTATGGCAGTTGGGGCAATCTTTCTCCGGAAGATCGACCCCTACCACATCGGAAGAAACATTGGGTTGTTCAAAATGATGACACGTTCGGCATAAATAATGCGGCGGCAGGGAATTTACTTCGGTAATTCCTGTCAGATAGGCAATAAAAGAAGACCCGACCGATCCTCGAGAACCGACAATAAAACCATCCTCGTTCGATTTTTTTACCAGTTTATGCGCTACAAGGTACAATACGCTAAAATCATGTTTGATAATGGCGTCCAATTCATGTTGAATTCTTTTCTCTACCAGCTCGGGTAGGGGATCGCCATACATTTCTTTCGCTTTCCCCCAACTTAAATCCAAAATTTCCTGTTGTGCGGTGTCAATAACCGGCGGATAAAACCCATCTGGAATTGGACGTAATTCTTCGATCTCATTCATAATTTGCTGGGGACATTCCTGCACAATCCAACGCGCCGTTTGGGGATCCTGTAAAAAATCAAATTCCTGGAGCATTTCATTCGTATTGCGCAAATAAAGTGGGGCGGCTTCTTCACTGTCTTTATACCCTTGCCCAGCTTGCACGATGCTGCGCATGATTTCATGATAGGGTTCCAAAAAATGAACGTCTCCGGTTGCAACAACCGGTTTCTGATACTTTTTCCCCAAAAGAATAATCTCTTCGGTGAGTTTTTCTAATTCTCTTTGATCCTTTAAAGAACCGTTTTGCACAAGAAACAGATTATTTCCCAGAGGTTGCACTTCTAAATAATCATAAAACTGAACAATTTCTTTTATCTTTTCTTCCGGTTCGTGATGTAAAACGGCCTGGAAAAGTTCGCCGGCCTGGCATGCGCTGCCCAAAAGAAGTCCTTCCCGGTGTTTGATCAAATCCGCCCGAAGAATTTTGGGTTTACGATAGAAATGATCCAAATAGGAGCGGCTGATTAACTCATAGAGATTCTGAAGTCCAGTGCGGTTTTTGGCCAAAAGAATAATATGCCATGCTCGATCTTTGAAATTGTCTTCCACTAAATAGCCTTCCATCCCATAGAGGATCTTGATATTTTTTCCTTCTTTTTTCAGTTCCGAAGCCGTTTTAAAAGCTGCTGGAAAAGATTGTATGCAACCATGATCGGTAATTGCAATCGCCGGATGTCCCCATTCAGCAGCCCGCCTAATAAGCGCTCGAACATCCGTTAAAGCATCCATCGCGCTCATATTCGTATGGGCATGCAATTCTACACGCTTGAGTTCGCAAAGGTCTTTACGGACCTGTTCTTTCTCCCCCAGAGCGTATTGGTCTAAAAAGAGCACTTGATCGCGCATAAAAGGATCGTATCGAACACTTCCTTTTACACGAAGCCACTGCCCTACCTTTATTTTATCTTCGGAAGCATTCTTCCAAAAGGTTTTTACAACGATACTATCCGAATAATCCGTTATAAAATAACTCATAGCGATCCGTCCATCCCGCAAAAGCGTGGCTTCTTTTAGGAAAATTTCGCCTTCTATTACCACATTTCGGGCGCCTTCCTCGACTTGACGAATGGGAATCGGCGTTTTATCAATTTTTTTCTGTTCGCGTTCTTTCCCCCCGTAATTGCGCGTACTATTCGCAGCATGAAAGGGCGCATACCCTTTTTTGCTCTCGCTCTCCCAGGCGCTTTCCGGAAGAATATCGACCTCTTGATGAGAATCGATATAAATGGTTTGACGGCGACGGATGGGTTGATGTTGGCAAGAAACCAATACGAGTGCGCTCAAACGGTATTCCTTCCAAAACCAATCGGAAATCTGCGTACAAAAACCGCTCGCCAGGAGTCCTTGATAAACTTCTTCTGAACATCCGGTTACGGTAATTCGCTGATTTTCTCCAAATTGCCAATGCAGGCAAGATAAATCCACATTTTTTTGCGCATTCTTTTCTTGAATCCAATCCCAAATCTCTTTCTTTCGTTCTTGGAAAATATGAGAAAGTACGGGAACCGGGTCCTTTAATTCCGGATAGACTTCAACCGTTTGGAGAAAAGAAAAACGTTCTTTCAATTCTCTTGAAAATGCCTGGTAAACCGATGTATGCAAGGCTTGATGGAGTAATAAAAAAACTTTCCAACAGCGATTTTCTCTTTCGATCATTAATTGTTTGAGTTCGCCTCCAGAAAAATTTTGAGCTAATTCCGGAGATAAATGTGTATGAATAAAGTTTTCCCAATTCTGATCCATCGTTTCTCCTCTTAACAAAATAAAAATTCGCCTATACCATATAATGGACAGGCGAAATTTTTCATTCAACCGTAACCGATTTGGCTAAATTCCGCGGTTTATCGACATCGAGCCCGCGATCGACCGCCATATAATATGCGAAAAGCTGTAAAGGAATAACCGCAATAATAGGTGCAATGAAAGGATCCACTGCAGGCAAAACAATTCTTTCATCATAATCGGATTCATTTACATTTGCGGCTAGATTTTCGGTATAAATCGCAATAATCATACCCCCTCGAGCCTTCACTTCCTTCACATTGGAAAGGGTTTTCTCCAAAAGATCTTCCTGTGTCATTAGAACCATCACAGGAACACCCTGTTTAATGAGCGCTAATGGCCCATGTTTTAGTTCTCCTGCCGCATAAGCTTCCGCATGGATATAAGAAATTTCTTTTAATTTTAATGCGCCTTCCATTGCTACAGCATAATCAAAGCCCCGGCCCAAGAAAAACGTACTATCGACGTGTTGATGATGATAAGCCAGGTTCCGCACATCTTGCTCTTGTTCCAGTACAATATCCGCTAAACGATCAATTTGAACCAATTCTTGCGAATAACGTTGCAACTCTGATTCCTCTAAAACCCCACGCACTCGCGCCAAATCTAAAGCAAGCATATATAAAACCAATAATTGCGTTGAATAGGCTTTCGTCGACGCCACCGCAATTTCAGGTCCAGCATGGGTATAGATAACCCGGTCCGCTTCTCGGGCAGCAGCGCTCCCCACGACATTCGTTATCGCCAAGACTTTAATGTTGTTCCGCTTCGCCTCGCGCAAAGCCGCCATCGTATCAGCGGTTTCCCCGGATTGGCTAATAATAATCATCAAAGAATTCGGTTCCCAAATCACATCGCGATAACGAAACTCCGAAGCAATATCTGCTTCCACAGGGATCCGGACCAGTTTTTCAATGGCCATACGCCCAACTAACCCTGCATGGTAAGCGGTTCCACAAGCAACGATATAAATCTTTTGAATATTTTGAAAAACCTCATCTAGCCCCAAATCCGTTAAATCGACCATTCCATCCCGAATACATCCGCGCATGGTTTCTCTTAAAGCCACAGGCTGCTCGTGAATTTCTTTGAGCATAAAGTGTGCGTAACCCGATTTTTCCGCTGTAATCGGATCCCAAGTAACCTGAAATTTTTCTCGTTCAACCGGTTGCTGCGTACGCCAATCCAGAATCTTCACTTGATCTTTTGTCACAACCGCAAAATCATAATCTTCTAAAATATAAACTTCTTTCGTCCGATTTAATATAGCCGGAATATCGGAAGCAATATAATTTTCGTTTTCTCCCAACCCAATAATAAGCGGGCTGTCTTTTTTCGCTGCAACTAAAACATCCGGATTTTTATTACTCATCGCGACGATCGAAAACGACCCCTTCATCTCCTGCAAAGCAAGTCGCACCGCCGCTACCAAATCATCCGTAAAATATTTTTCCACCAAATGCGCAATGACTTCCGTATCGGTTTCCGATGAAAAAATATGTCCTTCCTCTAACAACTGCTGTTTTAAAGAAACGTAATTTTCTAATATACCATTATGCACTACGGTAATATGTCCATGACAATCCGTATGGGGATGCGCATTTTCATCACTCGGCGCACCGTGCGTCGCCCATCGAGTGTGACCAATCCCAATATTTGCTTTTACGCCAAAATCCAATGTATCCGTTAAGGCTTGTAAATGCCCCTGTTTCTTAAAAATTTTTAACTGTTGATCCTCTCCCACAAGTGCAATACCCGCCGAATCATACCCACGGTATTCCAATTTGCTTAATCCCTCAACAATCACGCAAATAGCCCGCTCTCTTCCTACATAACCAACAATTCCACACACGATTGATTGTCCTCCTACATTGATTTATTTTCATTTTATTCTAGTCTGCTGCCAGGAATCGCTTTACTGTCATGAATTTCCACTCGATTTTCAGGTCGAGCATAGGTCGCAATGATTTTTTCCGCTGTTTTCAGTCCATCTATCGCCGCGCTGACGATGCCTCCAGCATATCCGGCGCCCTCTCCGCAAGGATATAATCGCTGCAAATTCACTGAAACCCGTTCCTCGTCCCGTACAATACGCAAAGGAGCCGACGTTCTCGTTTCAATTCCTGTCATAACTGCCTGTTCATCCAAAAATTCCGGCGCCTTTTTTCCCCAAGCCTGCAAACCTCTAAATAAAACCTCCGCTAATTCTCTAGGCAATAATTTCCACATATTAACCGCAGTTAATCCAGGCCGATACGTAGCAATGGAATTTTCAATATCCAAACTGGCGTTTTTTTCCATAAAATCCTTTAAATACTGCGCCGGTGCATGATAATTGCCGCCTCCTGCAACAAATGCTTTTTCTTCGAGTTCTTCCTGGTAGTCCACCCCGCCTAAAACTTCATCATCCCAATCGTCTGGAGAAACCGTTACTACAACCGCACTATTCGCAATCCCGGAATCGCGTTTGGAATAACTCATTCCATTTACAACAACCTGTCCTTCTTCGGACGCCGCTGCGACAACTTTCCCTCCTGGACACATACAGAACGTATAAAGGGATCGCCCGGTTGCCCGGTCTTGATAAGTAAAATTATAATCGGCCGGTCCCAAAGCCGGATGTCCAGCAAATTCCCCATACTGCATATAATCAATGACTTCTTGAGGATGTTCTAACCGCACGCCAACAGCAAAAGCTTTCGGCAGCATCGTAACCCCTTTTTGATGAAGTAAGCGATAAATATTCCTGGCGCTGTGTCCGACGGCTAAAACAGCCGTTGAGACTTTAATCTCTGTTTGCCCATTAATTTCAACGCTGTCCAAAGCTCCCTGATGAATGTGAAAATCCGTCAATTGGGCGGAAAACCAAACCTCTCCGCCTAAACGAATAATTTCTTTGCGAATTTGTTTCACTACTTGACGAATCACATCGGTTCCGACATGCGGTTTTTTTATCCAAGTAATCTCTTCAGGCGCGCCGAACTCGGCTAATGTCTGTAAAACATGTTGAACATAATGATCGTTGCTACGGGTCGTTAGTTTTCCATCCGAAAAACTTCCTGCGCCGCCTTCCCCAAACTGCGTATTATTCCATGGATCCAGTTTTCCGCCCTGCCAAAATTCTTCTACCTTTTGGGCTCTTGTATCCACATCCATACCCTGTTCAATAATGACGGGCTTATAACCATAACGAGCTAACAATAACCCACAAAAAAGCCCTGCCGGACCCGATCCAATAATCAGAGGCGAATACGCCATTGGAGCCGTTCCCGTCTGAATTCGTTTTTTGGGTTCCGATTTACTAAAACTAATATTAATATTATTTAAAATATTTTTCGGAAGCGTTACCGTATCGGAAACATCCACTTCAACCGAATAAATAAAATAAACTTTTTTTCTTCGCGCATCAACGGCTCTTTTTATAATTTTGATATTCTGTATCAACCTGGGATGAATCATCAATTGTTTGGAAGCCTCATTTTTTATGTCATCTTCACTTGAATCCAAATCCAAACGTAATCCCCTTACTCTGATTTTCATCGCTTCACATCCTTATTCATTCGCTTCATTCTTCCTCAGAATTCTGCTCTGCTTCAGTATCCGACTGATTTTCATCCTGTGATGTATTCTCGTTATTCGTTGGCGTTTCATTGTTTTGAACCGGCTCATTTTCTACAATTCGCACGTCTACTTGGACCTCCGATGGATAAACGGTAACGTCTTCGTCCATCGTAATCGGAATCACCCTTGTAAAAGATGTGGATTGTCCACTAATTACAATTTCTCCTAAAGAAACTTCATTAATATTTTCTAACTGATTATACGTTCCAAATATCTGGACAACCCGCGGGTTGGTATCGACGGAAACAATTTCATGTCCATCCGCTGCTTCACCGCTATAGCTAACCGTTATTGGCACGGTTTTGCTTCCTCTTACCTCTTCAACTAAAACGGTCGCATCGGCTTCCGACGGAACAATACTCACCCCGTCCACTACAGCTTCTCCGGCTGCATTCACGGCAATTAAATTAACTCTTTGTTCTTGGATTTCGTAAACATTGCCTAAATATAATTGCGCTACAACACGGCTCACTTGTGCAACGGCCTCTTCATTCCCTCTCACAATACAATTTTCCGGCTCGAGGATAACGTTTTTCAATTCATAGCCGACAGGCGCTTGGCTCATCACCTCATAGCTGATTTCCATATTTTTTTTGCTGTCTGAACCAATGGTTACCTGGACTTCATCCGGTTCTACCCTCGTTAAGAGAGCTCCTCTAGACGGGATAATCTGAACGGGCAATTCATATACGCCCTCCGATAAGCCGCCTAAATCAACATATGCCGTGAACTCGGTATTATTTCCCGCTCCCCAAACCGTAATCCGCACCGTTTCAGGGCCGCTAACCTCCAGTCCTGCTGTTTGATTATAATAATTTAAGGGGACAATATTGGAGTCCGAACCCGTAATTTGCATTTGCGCAACCACATAAACCCATAAAATCAGTGCAAATATAACGGATATAATTTTAATCTTCAGATTTTTTATCTTGATCCGATGCATTTAAATACCTCTTTATTTGGCTTTTCCATGATTCTTTCTTTGTTTTTGTACTTTGGTTCGATTCTTTGGGTAAAATTTCATTCCGTAGAATCGACGCTAACACCTGTGGATCTAAATACCGAATTAATCTTCCTGCCCGCGCAACCGATATGGTCCCTGTTTCCTCCGAAACAATGACAACCACGGCGTCAGATACTTCGGTAATCCCAATTCCTGCACGATGCCGGGTTCCTAATTGCGGATCAATTTTGTTGCTCACACTAAGCGGCATAAAGCAAGCGGCCCGCGCCAGCCTTCCTTTCCGAATTAAAACCGCTCCGTCATGCAAAGGCGTATTGGGTTCAAAAATATTGATAAGAAGCGGCGCCGAAACAATGGCGTCCAGTTCGCGACCACTATCTAAATAGTCGTCCACTCGATTTTTTCTTTCGAGCACAACGAGCGCTCCCGTTTTCGTCTTGGACAAGCGAGCAGCCATCTCTTCAATTTCATCAATCATATTCTCTAGAATTTGACTTTGTGAAAGGGTTTCGGTCCGAAAAGCAAACCATTTTCCCTCTCCCAACTGCTCTAATAGATGACGTAACTCCTGTTGGAACAC
>CALXSZ010000136.1 GCA_944391275.1 uncultured Syntrophomonadaceae bacterium | reverse complement strand
CTGGAAGCCAATGAGGCTTATGTAAAAAAGAAAAACGGGGCAACATCCATTTGGGAAGATCAATACGGATGGATGCAAGATGAATAAACAAAATGGAGGAAGCGAAAAGAGGATGGAAAGCCATACGATCGACGATATCCAAACAAAAGCTGCATTCTGGGGGAAGAATCCATATTTTGACGAAGCGACGCGACAGGAAATTCAACATTTGGACCCGGCGGAGTTGGAAGAGCGTTTCTATACCGATTTGGAATTTGGAACGGGAGGATTGCGTGGGAAATTGGGCGCAGGAACGAACCGGATGAATATTTATGTGGTTCGGAAAATCACGCAGGGGTTAGCGGATACGATTCAAGAGCAAGGAAAGGAAGCAATGCGGCGCGGTGTGGTAATCGCCTGTGATTCCCGACGCTGCTCAACTGAATTTGCACAGGAGACAGCGTTGGTTTTGGCGGCCAATGGCATTTGCGCGTATCGATTCAACGACTTGCGCCCGACGCCGGAACTCTCGTTTGCTGTGCGTTATCTCCAGGCGGTGGCCGGCGTAAACATTACGGCCAGTCATAATCCCAAAGAATATAACGGATATAAGGTATATGGAGAAGATGGTGGGCAGTTACCACCGGATATAGCGGATCGCGTTACGCAACATATAAAAAAACGGGTCGATTGGATCATCGAACCGATATCAAAAAAAGAAGCTTATCGTAAAGGGCTGTTAATTGATGTAAACGGAGAGGTGGATCAGGCGTATCGGCAAGCGATCCGGGCGCAGTTGCTGTATGCCGACAAGCTGCGCGAGCAGGGAGACCAGGTGAAAATTGTCTATACGCCGCTGCATGGATCTGGGATTCGGCAGATTCCTGCGATTTTACAAGAAACCGGATTTTCTAATGTTTTTGTCGTTCCCGAACAGGCCGAACCGGATGGAGAATTTCCGACGGTACGTTTACCGAATCCCGAAGATCCCGAGGCCTTTGCCCTGGCGCTTGTATATTTTGAATTTCAACAGGCGGACTTAGCGCTTGCTTCCGATCCGGACGCCGATCGCTTAGGACTCTATGTGAGGGATGAAAAGGGAGATTATGTTCGTTTTACCGGAAACCAGATTGGCGTATTGCTGACGTGGTATCTGTTGTCGCAGCGTAAGAAGCTGGGGAAATTGCCGGCCGACGGCAAGGTAATTACAACCGTGGCCTCTACGGATCTGGGCGCGGCCGTCGCTGCGCATTTTGGCGTAGAGGTGATTCATGTCCTGGTTGGGTTTAAATATGTTGGCGAACAAATCCGAATCATGGAGCAAACCGGCAAAGGAACCTTCTTGTTTGGTTATGAAGAAAGTTTTGGCTATTTAGCGGGAACCCACGCCCGGGATAAAGATGCGGTACAAGCCGCCTTAATTTTGGCGGAAGCCGCTTGGTATTATAAAACACAGGAACAACGTACGCTGCCGCAAGTTTTGGAAGAAATTCAACAAATGCTCGGGTATTATGCGGATGAGCAGATTTCCGTTACCAAGGAAGGTCGGGCTGGAAAAGCGGCGATTGAACAGGTCATGCAAACCTTGCGTCAGCATTGTTTTCAGACGTTAGGAGGGATTCCGGTTGCGGCGGTAGAAGATTATTCCAACGGCGCGAAAACGAATCTTAAAGATGGTCGCGTCGAACCAATTTCTTTGCCGCGCACCGACGCGCTGCGTTATTTATTGCAGGGTGGGGGATTTGTGATGGCGCGCCCGTCTGGAACCGAACCGAAGATAAAATTTTATTTTTCGATTCGGAGTGAAAAACCGGACGACTTGCAGGAGCGCATGCAAAAAATCCAGTCGGATTTCTTCGCTCCTATCCAATCCCTTCTTGTGTAAAACGATTTTTATATGCAAAAGATAAAGCGTCCTTCAATGATGGAGAAAAAAACCATATTGAAGGACGGTTTTTTTTCATATGCTAATAGGAAGATAGAGGAATGAAAGGTGACCGCACGATGAATTACTATGTTTTTGGCAGCCGGATCCTGATGATCGGGAAAAAAGGAAAAGATGTAGAATTATTACAGCATCTCTTGCACAAGATGCCTTTTTTGGCAGCGGATGGAACAAAAACAACGGGGCGGTTTGACGAAAAATTAGAAAACATGATATGTAGGCTTCAGATCTATTTCCAAGAAGAACCCGACGGCGTTGTCGGAAGAGATACGTATCGCTTGCTGGGACTTGAAGTGGATGAATATTGGCCTTCCAGTTTTCCGCCGTTGGGTATGCGCAGTTTAAAAAGGGGAATGCAGGGACGGGACGTATTGATTTTGCAGAATCGGTTAGCGGCGTCTCGGAAAGATTATGCCCAAGCGATGACGAAGGAACGGGCGGGTTATTTTGACCGAGGGACGCAAAAAGCGCTTGGGGCTTTTCAGCAAGACTGCGGATTACGAGCTACCGGCATATTCGACGACGCTTCTTGCTTTGCATTGTACCGTTTGACGGGGATTGGCAGTCGGCTTCTGCAACGAGGAAAAAAGGGGCATGATCGTGGATATGATGTGTTTTGCCTGCAAAATCGGCTGCGTGACAAAGGATATCTGCATGCGCCGGCAAATGGAATTTTCTCTTTAGAAACCGAAGAAGCGGTGAAGTGCTTACAGCAGGAAAATCATCTTCCGGCGAGTGGGACGATCCAAAATAAAACGTATTTTTTACTTGGAAAATAAAGCGGGCACACCCATTTCAAATATCTCATATACTATAACTGTGAGAAAGCAAACCAGGGAGGAAGAGAAATGAAGATACATTATGGCGGAGAAATCAGCGAATTCGGAGAGAACCGTCCTTCGGGGAAATCTTTCCCTTCTCATAAAACCCGACAAACGGGAAAACGCGTAACGGTACGCAGCTCCGGCTCCAGTCATGCCGGGGTTCATTTGCGTATGCCGGAAGAAAATCTGACCGACCTCAACTTATCTTCAAAAGCATCATCGGGATGTAGTTTATGCCAAATGGCTCGAACGACCGGGACGTCGTCCGTTTATCAGACGGCGTCGGAACGCGCATCGGCCCCCCAAACGCATACGGAAATGCTGGAAGCCTTTGTGGAATCGGGGATGTGCACCTTCCGTTTACCCGTGCGCGAAGCGAGATATTTTGGGCAACTCCTATTAGACGCTGCCCTGGAAGCGGAGAAGAAAGTTTCTCCGGAAGAAGATGAAACCCGTTCGCCCATTCAAGTGGAAGCCTCTTCTACCCTTTCCCAAACGGGTCCTTTAGCCAACCGAGAAGAAACACAGGAATCCCCGGAAAATTCGCCGATAATAACTGAATCATAGAAACTTTATATTTTTTTCGTAACGGGGACGAACAACAAAGTTCGTCCCTGTTTACGAGATATTGACAAAATAAGAGGAGTTTTATATAGTGTTTATTAGAAATAGATGGATGAAATAGTAGATGGTAAAAAAGAAGGGAAGGGAAGGAAATATGAAAAAAAGATGGTTTCTGATGACCTTTATGGCAACACTGTTGCTATACGCAGGATTTGTTCATACGGCGGCTGCTGCAGATAGTGAATACCAGATTATGTTTAATGGAACGTATATTTCTTTAGAGGGTGCGCAACCGCAAAATGTTGATGGGAAGGTAATGGCGCCTTTTCGAGCGACGTTGGAAGCGTTAGGCGCGGATGTTACGTGGGATCAAAGTAGCCGGACGATTACCGCGCAAAAAGAAGATACTATTCTTTCCTTTACGATGGGACAAGACGCCATAACCGTTCGAGAAAATGGCCAAACCCGTACGGTTCAGATGGATGTTCCGCCCTTTATTGGAACGGATGCAACGACCTATGTTGATCCCCAGGTTATAGCGGAAGCTTTGGGATATAAAGTTGGATGGGATGCAGTGGGCCAGACGGTCGTTATCATCGATTACGCTTCCATTTTTGCCCAGGCGGATGAAGATTTCTCTATTTTGATGAAAACGATGCAAACGGATGCAGAAGATATGGAACAAGCTTATGAAACCGCAGGGGAGTTCACAGCAGGAATGACGCTGGCGGAAGCGCTTACAGGAACCGAAGAACCGGTTACGATAACGATGAATGGCTCGTTAACAGGCTTGCAAAAGGGCCTGGACGCGGAAATGAACATGGTTTTAGCATTTGATTTGGACGATTTGCTCATGGGTGAAACAGCGGACGCCGAGACACTGCAGGCGCTGGAAGATCTGAAAAATATTGAAATCGCGATGAAAATGGATGGCGCGACCGGCGATGTTTACATGAACAGTCCTCTGTTTGCTTCCTATATGGGGGAAGAGGGCATTGACGCAAATACTTGGCTTAAGACCAATTCCTATACAAGTTATGAACAGATGGGGATTGATCCGCAAACCATGATGGATATGACCGTTAATCCTCCCAGCCTGTACGAGATTCTGATGTTTTTCGTTGAAAACAGTTCTGCGGAAATCACGGTTGATACCTACCAGGAGACGTCAGCGGTTTATGCGGTGGCAAAAAGTATTTTGGGCGACGAGGCTTTTACCGTTCAGACAGTGGACGGGCAAACCGTCTACACGAATGCCATCAATGGAACCGATATTATAGAAGCTATGATGAAAAATTGGGATTTAAGAACCATGTTGGAAAGTATGACCAATCAGGATCAAAATGACTTAAGAAACATTTTGAGCCAAATGAATCTGAATTTGACGCTTACTGAACAAGAGGGGAAAATGATCCGCTCAGATATGGATCTGAACATTGATCTTCCGGAATTGGTATTGGATTGTACAATGAGCAGTGGAGAAACCGATGCCACGTTGGGTCTGATTCTTGTGATCCCCGACGGTTTGGAAATTCTCTTTGATATGAATATGGTTCTGCAAGAAACCGATCAGGAAGTGGATATCTCGTTGCCTCCTTATGCAGAAATTCTTGATATCGATGCGATGCCTGCGGTCGAGGTCTATGATTTAGAAACGACTACAGATGGAGATTTAGCGGCTTAGAGGAAGAATAAAAAACGGGGTTATCCGGATCGTTACAAGAAATGGAACGCCGCGCTGCATATCTCTCCGGATTATAAATGAGAAATGCACCAATTGTGTTCTTAGATCGCAATTTGGTGCATTTTTTATGTTTGTGTGCAGTGAAACGAATCAAGCGGAAATGCTAAAAGGATTCGACGATTTAAATACCCAATT
>CALXSZ010000135.1 GCA_944391275.1 uncultured Syntrophomonadaceae bacterium | reverse complement strand
AACCCCTCCTTCCTTGCGTAAAATGACGATTCCCCAATGTTTTTATGCCAAAGAAGCGGTGATCGCTTCGACCAAAGCATCCAATTCCGTTCGTTGACTTTCTTGTAAGGAAGATTTTAACGTGACCTTTTCATTTAAAACCGTTACATTCTTCATTGTTTCAATCCTTTTTTCCATTACCTTCGCGCTCATAGCGGCCCATGTGCCATTTTGCACAAAAGCAACGGTACGGTTTTGCAATTTATGGGCGTTCAATTGGTGCAGCAGGTGTTCCATACTTCCTAAAAGTTCCCCATTCCAGGTAATAGAGGCCAACACCCAATGACTGTAATAAAATGCGGCTGCAACCATTTCATCCACCGATGTGCGGTTGGTATCATACATTGCTACTGCAACGCCTCTTTCCCGCAAACGAATCGCCAGCGCTTCCGCAGCGTTTTCCGTATGTCCATACACCGACGCATAAAAAATGGCCACGCCCTTTTTTTCCGGTTCATACCGACTCCATTTCTGATAACGATCCAGTATCTGTTCCAGGTTTTTGCGCCAAACCGGCCCATGCAGCGGGCAAAGCATCTGGACGTCAAGCCCCGACGTTTTTTTCAGTACCGTCTGCACCTGCGGCCCGTACATTCCCACAATATTCGTATAATACCGGCGCGCTTCATCCATAAAATCTTTCGCAAAATCGACCTCGTCCGCAAAAAGGGCGCCGTTCAAAGCGCCAAACGTGCCAAACGCATCCGCCGTAAACAGGATTTTATCCGTTTGGTCAAACGTCATCATGACCTCCGGCCAATGCACCAGCGGCGCGGAAAAAAACGTATGGGTATGTCGACCGGTTGTTAACGTCTCCCCTTCTTTCATGGAGATAATTTCCGGCGCGCGCTCTAACCCTTCTAAGGACACAAACTGCGGCAGCATCGAAGCCGCCTTCGCCGAACAAACCATTTTTACACCCGGATAGGTTTTGAGAATTTCCCGAATAGCGGCGGAATGATCGGGTTCCATATGATGAATCACCAAATAATCCAACATTCGGCCTTGTAAAACCCACGCTACATTTTCCATAAAAATCCGACTGACGGCATAATCCACCGTGTCCCACAAAACGGTTTGATCATCCAGCAGCAAATAAGCATTATACGAAATCCCTTTCGGGACCGCATATTGCGCTTCAAAAAAATCGATTTTTCGGTCGTTCGCCCCCACCCAGAAAAGATCTTCTGTTATTTTCCTCACGCACTCCACGTTTTTTCCTCCTTTTTATCTAAAAAATCGCTTTATTTTATCCTAGCCGATTTTCTTTCTCTTTGCATCTCTTTTTTCAAAAAAAGAACCGGACGGCTCCTCCCGTTCGGTTTTTCTTTTTTTTTCATTCAATCATCAATCATTCAATCGTCAGCTCTCTTATGTTCCTGCTGTAAAAGAGCCTCCATTCGTTCAATTTCCCGTTTCACTTCCCGAAACGATTGAACAAACACGACCGCGGCATCTTCATAAAATTGATTGTTGCGGGTTCGAAAACCAATGACGCGCGTCAGGTTTTTCAGCAAATCCAGGTTTTCCTTTCGATCTTCCACCATCACGTCCACGGCTAAACGGCGGCAGGCTTGCGCTTTATTTAAATTCTCTTTGCGGTCGTCGCAAAAAACAATTTCGTCATAGTAAATAGCGTTCACCTTCAGCCAGGCCCGCACCAAGCCGCGCATAACCGCTCCTAAAAGCGAGGTTTCCGTCGTGTTAAATCGGGAGGTAATGATACAAATCCGATGCCCCCGTTTTCTTAAATCCCACACGACTTCTTTGGCCTGTTCCCGCGCTTTGGTAAAAAAGCCCTGTACCAGATAGGTTGCCCAAAACTTTTTTTCCTCCCGGCTTGAACATTGAAACATCTCCCGGATGCCAAAACCATTTGGATTCACCATCGCTATACCCCGCCGGCGGAAATATTTTTCGCCATATTTCAACTGAAACGATTCAATATCCCACAACACGCCATCCAAATCCAAAGCAATATTCATAGAAAACTTTTGCGCCAAAACCTTTTTTCCTGCCGTGTGTTTTGACGTCCTCCTTTCCTTTCATTCCATCCGGCGAATCATTTTTATTCCAACAAGACGTCCTAAAACCAGTAAAGCTTTTTTTGATTCCTCTGAAAATCGTTGAATAAATCGGTTCTTTCAATCAACCGTCCCCAAAATTTTCCAATTTCTTCAATTCCTTCTTTTCCTTCTTTTCTATCTTTTCCTTCTTTACTATCTTCCTCGTTTAAACGCCAGGCGTTCCTCCAAATCTTCTAACGTTTTGTTCGACCTTATCCAAGAAAACGCAAGGCGTTTCTTTGGGAAACGATGGAAAAGCGCACGGTATTTTCCACCGAAGAACCCTTGGCGGACTGAACCCGTATCGAATTACAAAAATTCGTATGTATGCTCGATCGAAGCGGATTTTTGCTCTCTTTCATCCCATTTTCATTATACATGTTTTTCTGGTTTTTCACCACAAAATCCTTTTCCTAATAAATTTTCGTTCTTTTTTATCAAAAGGCGGGAATATTCCGTTTTAGGGCGCGCTTTTGCAAAAGATTTCACCCGCGCTCCAAAGAAACTCTTTTCGTGCGAATGATTTACTTTTCTGCGCTTATCCTGAGGCGATTCTCCTCTGCTCAGAGATTTTCGACGTTAAACAAAAGGACTCTTTTACGCAGCGGTTTCGGATTTTTTCTTTTTATTCTTCCCGCAAATGTTCAAATCCTTTATCCAAAATCTGTTCGACATGAGAATCCGCCAAAGAATAGTAGACATTTTGCGCTTCTCGGCGAAATTTTACTAAATTTGCCATCCGCAACGCCTTTAGCTGGTGCGATACCGCTGATTTCGTCAGGCCCAACAGGCAGGCAATATCGCACACGCACATTTCCCCCTGCTCCAACGCATGTAAGATTTGCACCCGCGTCCCGTCGCCAAATAGTTTAAACAATGAAGCCAGCGCAAGATACTCTTCTTTCGAAGTCATTCCGGTTTTTATTCGGTTCACGACTTCTTCATGAATCACTTCACAGCTACAAGTCGTTCGTGGAGCCATATTCCTTCTCTCCTTCCTTTGGTTTCCCGATTCCATCCTGATATTTTTGGAATTTTTACAAGAGACTGTCTCGTCTCTCCTATTTTTTGCCGTTCTAGAAGAAAAAACCCGCTCTCCTTTCATCCGCATACATATGTTTCGATCAAAGGCGTCCCAGTTCCCCGGTTTGTTCAAAAAGCCTCCCAGAATTTCTTGGGATGTTTCTTTCCTAATTATTATATTTCCAAAAATGACTCTTTTCAATTCTTCAGCGCCACTTGATTTTCCAAGTTTTAAAAACTCACTCGGCTCCACTCAAAAATAGGCTGCTGTTCAATCGTTTGGTTTCAATGCGCCTACGTTTTTCAAGTAACAAACGCCCAAAAAATAAAAAAAGGAAATTGGGTTAATGTATTCATTTATTTCTTTTTCAAATAACTCTGCTGATTCTGTATTTTTTATCCATTTTGATGCATTTTTATGCCATCTCTTCATCTCTTCACTTTTTCCTCTTTACAGATAAAAATTCGATTTCCCTTGAGTATTACAAACAATTTTGTTATAATCTTCCTGCATATTTTTGCGAAATATGACATTTTTGAAAGGAAGTTGATCCATGAAACAAACCCGAATTTGCCTGATCGGATGGATGATCCTGCTGCTTATGTTAAGCGGATGCTCGAATTCCTCCAACTCGCCGGCGTCATCGTCATCCGACGCCCCAACCTCGCTTCAGGCGGCGCAGAACGCCTACTTAGAGCATGTTGATATCGATTATTCCTTCCAGCTAGCCAAAGAACTAGAGGAAATTCGTTCCAACGAAGCTCTAGGGTACCGCACGGCCGGCTCGCAAGCAGAAATCGAGACGGGCGACCTGTTAAAAGCTGAAATGGAAAGCATCGGACTTTCCAACGTAACGAAAGACGCTTTTACATTAGATACCTGGACATTTGAAACCGCGCAGCTCACCTATCCAACCGTTGACGGAACGGAAAAGACCGTCGAACTGGGTGGGTATCAAACCAACTTTTCCACCGACGGCCCGCAGACCTACACCCTGATTGACGGTGGTCAGGGAACGGAAGCCGATTTGGAAAATTTAGACGTAACGGACAAATTGGTCCTCATTGATATCAACCAACGGGAAAACTGGTGGATTAACTATCCGGCTTACGAGGCCCACCTCCGGGGAGCCGCTGCTGTGATCGCAGCCCAAGACGGAGGTTATTCCGAAGTCAGCGACGACGCCTTAAACGCGCAGGACGTTTGCGGCCCGGCAGATGCGCCAGCTTTCTCCATCTCCCGTACGGACGCCAATGCCATCCGGGCGTTTATGGAAAGTTCCAATGTTCATGAAATCACGGTGACCTTCCAAGCCGAAAGTCAGGTCGAATTGGACGGCACATCCTATAACATTGTCGGTATGATCCCAGGGAAAGATCCCGACGCAATGGTTCTCATGAGCGCCCACTACGACTCCTATTTTTCCGGTTTTCAGGATGATAACGCCGCGATCGGTCTCATGTTGGGAATTGCCAAAGGAATCATAGATAGCGGATACCAACCGGAAAAAACGCTAGTCTTCTGCGCCATGGCCGCTGAAGAATGGGGCATGACGAATACGCGCTACGACTGGTCAACCGGGGCGTACAATCAAATCTTCCGCGTCCATCCCGAATGGGTCGGGAAGGTCGTTGCCGATATCAATTTTGAATTACCCGCCATCAACGAGGGACTTACCGATCAGATCCGCACGTCCTATGAACTAAAAACCTTCGTCGAAGACTTCAAAGGAACCGTCCCCGCTGTCGAAGGCGTATTCCCGGATGGAATCGAGGTCATCGTTCCTACACAGACTTGGTCGGACGATTTTTCTTTGTCCATTGCAGGCGTTCCTTCCTCGGTCACGGCGTTACGGGGCGGTTTTTCTCAAACCCACTATCATAGTCCGTTCGACAACGAGGATACGTACAGTCCTGAAGCCTTCCTCTTCCATCACAACATGTACGGAATGCTGATGTTGGCTTACGACCAGTGCGCGGTATCCCCGCTGGACTTCTCCACCCGCCTTTCGGCGCTTCGGGCTTCCATCGACCCGGCTATTTTGACGGAGGAGCAGGTTTCGGCCCTTACGGCCGCATTGGATGAAGCCGACGCAGCCGCGCAAGCCGCTTGGGAAAAGGTTGAAACCGTCAACGCGGATTATCGGACGGCGTTAGACGCCGGAGACGTCGAAAAAGCCGATCAGCTTCTCGCCGAAAGCCGTCAATTGAACCAACAGGTCCTCGCTGCTTTCCGATATGCCGAAGACACGTTTGTTCGCCTCACTTGGGAGGACGTTTCCATCTTCCCACATGAACACAGCCAAAATAATCTCCAGGCCCTCAACGGAGCCATTCTAGCCTTAGAAGAAAGCGACCCCGCTGCCGCTTTGGATAATTATCTCTACTTAGTGGACAACAACTGGTACGCGTACGACTGGAGCCGCGATACGTTTGATTACTTTACCAACTATGTACTGGATCAACCGGACGATCGCCTCATGTGGGGCGCCGGACGGGTTCAGGGGCATACCGACTTATTTGACGTCATTCGTTCTCTTCAGGAAAAAAGCGAATCGGATGACTTCTCCGCAGAATTAGAAGCGCTGCAAGCCGCTCGCACACAAGAAATTTCCCGGTTAGACGAACAAGTACAGCTAGAACTTTCAGGGCTTACGCAATTAACCGAACAGTTAAACGCGATCGCCGCTTAATTTTTTCTTCAGCCCTTTCGACCGATCAAAATCCCGACGGATATCTAATAGAACGACGTCCGATCGGGATTTTTTCTTTCTATTTGGCATTGGGCCGCTTTCAAGGTATTTTCTAAAAGCATCGTTATCGTCATAACCCCTACGCCGCCTGGAACCGGCGTAATCGCCGAAGTTTTCGGAGCGACCGCATCAAAATCAACGTCCCCTGCCAGCTTTCCATTTGCCAAACGATTAATCCCAACGTCGATGACAACCGCGCCTTCCTTCACCATGTCCGCCGTAATAAAATGGGCCTTTCCCACTGCCGCAATCAAAATATCCGCACGCCGGGTTACGTCCGGCAAATTTTTCGTCTGCGAATGGCAAATCGTAACCGTTGCGTTGGCCTGCAATAGAAGCATGGCCAAAGGCTTCCCGACGATATTGCTGCGTCCTACGACCACGCACTCCTTCCCTGCCACCGAAATATGCGCATACTCCAACATTTTCATGATCCCGGCCGGCGTACAAGGCAAAAAGCGCGCCTCCCCCAGTAGAAGCCTACCCACATTTTCCGGATGAAACCCATCGACGTCCATTTCCGGAGGAATAGCGGAAACAACGGCCTTTTCATCAATTTGTCGCGGGAGCGGAAGCTGCACCAAAATCCCATGAATTTTCTCATTCGCTTTTAATTCTTCGATTTTTGCTAATAACTCCTCCGTGCTTGCATGCGCTTGCAGTTGATGCCGCTCGGAATAGAACCCCACCTCGGCGCAGCCCTTTTCTTTATTACGGACATACACGCAAGACGCCGGATCTTCTCCAACTATCACAACGGCCAATCCCGGCTTGACCCCGGTCGCTTGCTCAAATTCCCGGGCGTCTTTCGCAATTTTTTGGCGTACAGACGCTGATATCTCTTTTCCGCTTATCACACGCCCCTTCATTCTTCCCCTCATCTCCTTTGACTCTTTCCATTTGCGTTTTCGCTATTATTCTCCTGATAGATAAAATCGTTCCATTTACAGAATGCCGCTTTCCAAACTTGGCCGCGCCGATACGCCTCTTTCCGTATCCATTTCCAGCGCGTTTTCCGTTTATTTTTCTATCCAACCCTTCAGTTTTCCGGCTAAAAATAATTCCTACCCGGTGAAACTGCTTCTCCAAAGCGATTCGACAATCCTTTGTCCACATTTGCAAAGCGCAATCTTTTTTATTGTAGCATATCGGAAAAATTTTTCATTGTTTATTTTGCTTGCCGCTCACATTTTTGCAGCAATCCGAGTCAAAGAGAGGCTCTCCTCTATTTCTATACGTTCGACCAAATCACCATAGCGATTCCAATCGGATCCTAAAAAAATTCTCCGAATTTTTCTATGAAAAACCGGAGAATCTTTCAGGCTATAACGTCCAAAAGAGACTTTTATCCTTTTGAAATCATCGAATCTTTTTCACAAAACAAAAAAACTAGACGCTCTTTCTAAAAACGCACGCCAAAAAATTTCCCCCGGATGAACGATTCCGTCATGCGAGGGTCCCAGGAGGAATGTGCGATGTCTTCGCCATCGACCAATATTGGGAAGATTTCGGCCATCGTTTTTTCCCTTCTTTTCCGTTTTTTTGGGGAAAAAAATGAAAAAAATCCGTTACCGAGATAAGTATCGCCCTTTATACCTCCTTCGCTTTTGCTTGCGGCGGGTTTTATTCGACCATTCGATAATGGGTTCAAATAATTGCAGAATTCCTGTGCTTCTATCTTCCGTGTGCTCATCCACCAAAGAGTCGAACGCTTAGGCGCTTTTTTCTAAACGCCTCGGCTTGTCACCATTCCTTTTTAGAGTTTGTGGAAAACCGGTTCCCGTTTCGCATACGTTGCAAACGTCTTAAAGCCCAACGACTTCAACAGTTCCTGCATCTGCGGCAAATGATCGTTCAGATCTTTCGCCTGATGGCTATCCGACCCCAGCGTGACGATTTCTCCCCCTAACACCTGATAACGTTTCAAAAAATCCACTTGGGGATGCATACGCCCCAATCCGTAACGAAATCCCGACGTATTGATCTCTATGCCATGCCCCTTTTCAATAATCCGTCGCAAAACTTCGTCTAAAATCTCCTGATAATCCGCGTAAGCCAAATTTTTTTCTTCAAACGGCCCGTATCGCACAATTACGTCCAGATGCCCGAAAACATCAAAATTTTCCTGCTGTCGCACGCTCCTTAAAACACTCTCAAAATATCGCCGGTAAGAGGTTTTCTGATCATACCCCGCAAAAAAATCCCCGGTATAATAATCCAACCCTTCCGACATATGCCGCGATAACAGAACAAAATCAAACGGATACTTTTCCAAAAAATCCTGAATACGCGCATGTTCAGCGCTTTGATATCCTATTTCTACGCCCAAAGCCAGTTTGATTCGCCCACGATATTTCTCCCTTAAAGACTCCAGATAGGGAATATATTCCTCATAATCGATCGCCTCAAAAGACGGATCTGGATAACCAAAATCCACATGATCCGTGAAAGCAATTTCATCCAGACCCCGGCGTATTGCCTCTTTTATCATCTCTTCCATCGGCGCGTCGCTGTCGCCTGAGTAACTGCAATGAATATGATAATCCGCCTGATACATGGTTTTTTCCTTTCATGGTACATTCTTTTTGATTTAATTGTACCACGGATTAACTTACATCGCATAATTTTCCTGCAAATTCTTCGTTTCCAATTCCTCTTCCGTCGGAAAAATAACGTCAATGCGACTGCCTGTGTTTCCGGTTTCAAATTGCCATTGCGCTTGGCACTCCTGTAAAACCCGACGGCAAAACGCTAATCCAACGCCGCTCCCGCCGGATTTCTGACTTTCCACATACTCTCCAAAGTTCCGACAAATCTCCAACGGAATGCCTTTTCCTTCATCGGCAATGGTCAACACATGATGTCCGTCCGAAATTTTCATTTCCACACGCAGCGTTCCCCCATCTTCCATGGCTTCCATGCCATTTTTGGCTAAATTCAAAATCATCTGCCGGATGAGAAACGCATTTCCCCAGATTCTTGCTCCCGGCAGGCGCTTGACCTGTAAATCCACCCGATGGGAGAGCGCAATATTCCGCAGCAGCGGTTGTACTTCCTGGAGCACTTCTCCCAAATCCATCCATGTCTTTGCCGCCTGGCTTCTCGCCGCGTTCAAATACTCCATCGCCATCTGATATAAATAATCGGTTTCCCGATTCATCATATCCAGTTTAGGCAAATCTTCCATATATTTCGGATTCATGGAGAAGATCTGTAAAAATCCTTTCAGAACCGCTAAGATATTCTTCATTTCATGAAAAAAGTTTGCCGTTAAATCAACGTTTATTCCCACAGCAACCGGCGAAGCCCATTCTTCACTTGCAACGGGGAAGAAATTCCCTCTTTCCACGGCTATTGACTGGAATTTTTCCGGACCCCCACCCGGTAACG
>CALXSZ010000134.1 GCA_944391275.1 uncultured Syntrophomonadaceae bacterium | reverse complement strand
AGTCAACGTTCGCAGGAGCCAAAAACTTCTTTATCCATTTTTCCGGTAGCGTGCTTTGCAACGAATCCCAAGGATATGGCAAGTATTTTGGATTATCTGCCGAAAGACGCGCTGCTTTTCATAGACGAACCCCTACGTATCCAAGAAGAATTCGCCCGGCAAAAGCAACGTTTCGAGCAATATTGGACAGCGGCCCAAAAGGAAAATGATCAACTGCCTGAGTTGCTTCTCTGGAACGATAAAGCAATAAAGCAAAAAACGGCGTCTAAAACACGGATTTTCCATTGTTTCTTCCCGAGTCAAACAGCATTTACCCCCTCGCTCCAATTTCAAGAACATCTATCGCAGCAGGAAATGGAATCTTTTTTCCGCCGTGAAGATATTTTTCTCGATCGTATCCGCAAATGGCATCAGGCGCACTATACGATTCATTTTGCCCTTGCTTCCGAAGATTTGCAGCGGCGACTAAAAGCCAAATTGTTGGAGGCAGGGATTTCAGGATGTATATGGTCCAAAGCGACGGCCGAAAGGGGGTTTGTCAGCGCTTCGTTGGCATATGCTTTTATTACCGAACCCGATTTGGGCGGGAAACGCCGTCTGGGTCGACACAAAAAGACCGTCACCCAGGGGGAACGAGTTCTGCTGGAAAACTTGCAAATCGGCGATTATGTCGTACACGAGCAATATGGCGTCGGAATCTTCCACGGGATCACGCAGATGGAAACATCGGGCGTTGTGCGGGAATATTTGCTGCTTCAATATGCAGGAACCGATAAACTTTACCTTCCGATTGAGAAATTAGATCTTCTCTATCGCTACAATGGGAACGGAGAAGGCGCTCCCAAATTGAACCGCCTAGGCGGACACGAATGGGAAAAAACCAAAGCCAAAGTCGTAAAATCTGTACAGGATATGGCGGACGACTTGTTAAAACTGTATGCCTTGCGCAACCGTTGCACCGGGTATGCTTTTCATCCAGACGTTCCCTGGCAGCAAGAATTTGAAGAAAAGTTTCCTTATCAGGAGACTCCCGGTCAACTTCAGGCCATTTTAGACACCAAGCGGGATATGGAGCGCCCCCGTCCCATGGATCGTTTAATTTGCGGCGACGTTGGTTACGGAAAAACCGAAGTTTGCCTACGAGCTGCCTTTAAAGCGGTTATGGACGGCAAACAGGTGGCGATGCTCGTCCCAACAACCATTTTGGCCGAGCAACATTACGAAACATTTAAACAACGTTTTCAGGATTATCCCATACACATTGAATCGTTAAGTCGTTTTCGAACAACGGCTCAGCAAAAACAAACCCTGAAAGACATGGCGAACGGCGCCGCAGATGTTGTGATTGCCACTCATCGTCTGCTTTCCAAGGATATTCAATTCCACGATCTGGGTCTTTTAATTATTGATGAAGAGCATCGTTTCGGGGTCGCTCAAAAAGAAAAAATTAAAAAGCTAAAGACTCAGGTGGACGTGCTCAGTTTATCCGCTACGCCTATACCACGCAGTTTGCACATGGCAATGACCGGATTGCGGGATCTGTCCGTCATCGATACCGCTCCGCCGCAGCGCTATCCAGTGACGACGTATGTACTCGAATACGACGAAGAGTTGATTGCCCAGGCCATTCGCAGCGAAATGGACCGGCAGGGACAAATTTTCTTTGTGCACAACCGCATTCAGGATATTGCCCGCGTAGAGGAGCGTTTACAGGAGCTTGTGCCGGAATGTCGGATTGTCGTTGGACACGGACAAATGAAAGAACAGGATCTGGAAGACGCCATTCATGATTTTATTGAACATCAATATGACCTATTCCTCTGCACCACCATTATTGAATCCGGTCTTGATATTCCCAACGCCAACACCATGATTGTCGATATGGCCGATCATATGGGACTCGCGCAGCTCTATCAACTTCGCGGGCGAATTGGGCGGTCGGATCGAATGGCTTACGCGTATATCACATACCGTCCGCAGCGGGCGTTGACGGAAGATGCGCAAAAACGTTTAAATGCGCTGCGGGAGTTTAATGAAGTCGGGGCTGGAATGAAAATTGCGTTGCGGGATTTGGAAATCCGCGGAGCGGGAAATATTTTAGGCGCTGAGCAACATGGTCATATTCATGCTATTGGATTCGATTTATATTGCCGGATTATGGAAGAAGAAACAGCGAAACTCCGGGGAACTCCGATGGTATCCGACCCAATGCCGCAATTAGATATTGACGTAGATTTATACATTCCAGAAGACTATATTCCCGATCCCGGAACCCGGCTCCGTATGTACCGGCGATTGCTTATGGCCGCTTCAGAAGAAGAAATTTCCGAGCTTCGCAGTGAAATGGAAGACCGTTTTGGCCCCTGGCCCCCTATGGTCGAAAATTTGATCCAAATTGCTTTCTTGCGTTTAAAAGCACATAGCCACAAAATCAAAAGCATGAAAAAACAAGGCAACGAATTGATTCTCAAATTGGATACCGACGTGCTTCTAAAAGCCGCTCAAGGGCCTCTTAATAAGAACGCCAAGGTTCTCAGTCAAGATACGCTCCGGATCCGCCTGGATGGGCGGGATGGTTTGGAAGAATTAAAAAGAATTTTAAATCAATTATAGACAGATCCGAATTATTCATCGTGTTCATCCTGTTCTGGGGGCCTTAGCGGCATTTTCTGGAAGCACCTTACAATTTTATTCTTTTCATTACTCCATAACATTGCCAAAATAGAGTTTTTTTGCTGTATAGATCCCAAGTAAAAGCACAAACAAACGATCCTGTTCGAGCAAAAGCCATTGATATTGTCACAACAGACCAACTCAACAATCCATTTGGGAAACTCTTATATTTTCATATACATTTTTTTGTTCCCAAGCGACCATACTTCGTAAAAAAAAGACAAGGTATGCGAACATACCTCGTCTTTTATTCTGCTGTAAATCTCTCGCTTGATTCGCAGCATTTTTATTAGACAGTCTATAGGCAATCATTTTCATATGGAAAAGAATAAAATACTCAACCTCATCTGCTTATTTATATTCTCTACAATGGATAATAAATTGGGCAAAGAACAATACACAGAACAGATGCAATAACCTGGAAGACCGTACCCAATTTGACGTAATCCATGAATTTATAAGGCGTATCCGGCACGTAACCGCCGCTTAGTACGATCGTGTTTGGAGGCTTTCCAACCGGCGTCATGAAAGCGGAAGAACATCCGATGGCTAAGCCCATCAGGATCGGAACGGCACTGAATCCTACGCCAGCGGATACATAGATGGCAATCGGTCCCATCATAGCACCGGCTGCTGTATTGGACATAATTTGCGTCATAATAATTCCGATTAATACGAATACAGCATAGATGACGAAAGCGCTTGCATCACCTAACTGTGCAACAGCCCAGTCAGCGATTAATTGTCCGCTGCCAGCTTTATCTAACCCATCTGCAAAGGAAATAGAACCCGCTAATACGAAGAAGGTATTCCAGTCGCTTTCCAGATACAGTTGTTTCAGGCTCCAGCAACCCAGGATAATGGTTAACATAGCAGCAGTAATAGCTACGGTGCTCAATTCAAAAGCTAGATAATCGCCTACATAGGATTGACAGATGAAACCAACGATAGCAAAGCCCATGCAGAATGCACATTTCTTTTGTTTCGCGTCCATTTTTACTTCTACTTTGCCGCCTACTTCATTCTGCGCACAGAATTCTCTGGAAATTTGCCGTTCCATTTCGATTTCTTTGGCAAACATTTTTTCAGCCATTTTGCCTAAGAAAGTCATAACGCCGATGATCAATACGATACAGATCGGGCCACCAACCAGAGCAAATTCAAAGAATCCGAACGGTTCCAGGCCATCCGTGTCCGCCATCAAACCATTGATAATAACCTGCGGGGTGGACCCTGCTAAGGTTAACATACCGCCCGCGGAAGCCGCGAAAGCCAAAGGCATCAAATACTTACGTGCGGAAATCTTCCCATTGGAAGCTTTGGAAACGGATTCCAAAATCGGTTTGAAGGTTGCGGTGGTCGCACTGTTGTTCAAGAACGCGCTCATGATCAAAACAACCGGGAACAGGATCAATGCGACTTTATGTTCGGTGTCGCAGACATTCCGCAACGCATTTCCGATTGTCTCCGCCAAGCCGCATTCAAATACGCAGGCGCCAACCATACACATGGAGAATACCATCCACGTGGAGTCGGAGTTGTAACCGCTGTTACATTGAGACCAACTACACGCTTGGAACCAAATCAAGAGGGGACTCCCGATAATAGCGGTAACGGCCAACGGAATAACTTCCGTTGCGTAAAGCACTAAAATAATCAGCATCAGAATCAAACCTGTTGCAGCAGGACTCATAATTATTC